>NZ_JAQFJQ010000034.1:0-1439 GCF_030440175.1 Streptococcus sp. SV2 | reverse complement strand
TGTACTGACCCCAAAAAGTTAGACAATTAATTTATCCAAAGGATTTAGTTCTGTATTGCACAGGGCTAAATCCTTTTAATTTTACCTTAATGCGTTTGTTGTTGTAATAATCAATATAGTCTACAATAGCTCGTTCTAATTGATTAAGTGATTTAAACGTCTTCTCGTAACCATAAAACATTTCCGATTTCAAAATGCCAAAGAAAGATTCCATCATGCCGTTGTCTGGGCTGTTACCCTTACGTGACATGGACGGTTGGATCCCTTTATCCTCTAAAAATCGATGATAATACTGATGTTGATATTGCCATCCCTGGTCACTATGGAGAATTGTATTTTTATAATGCTCCTCTGTGAAGGCCTGGTTTAACATAGCTTTCACTTGTTCTAAGTTTGGTGAAGTTGAAAGATTATAGGCGATAATTTCACTATTAAAGCCATCTAAAACTGGTGATAAGTAAAGTTTTTGACTGCTTGCTGGAATGGCAAATTCTGTCACATCTGTATAGCACTTTTCCATTGGTTTGGTTGCTTCAAATTGGCGTTGAATGAGATTTTCTGCTTTCTTGCCAATCTCTCCTTGGTAAGAAGAATACTTCCGTTTACGACGAATTCGAGCACTTAAACCAAGAACCTTCATCAGACGTTGCACTTTCTTATGATTTACCATGAAGCCACGATTTCTCAATTCAAGAGTCATTCGACGATAGCCGTAATTTCCTTTATGCTCACAATAAATTGATTGAATTTCAGCTTTAAGCTCTTTATCTTTGTCAAATCCATCTAGTTGTTTCAACTGATAGTAGTAAGTTGAGCGAGCTAAACCAGCCGTTTCAAGAAGTAAATCTAGTCGAAATCCTCCTGTGACCATTTCTCTAATTGTCTCTGCCTTTCTCGCTGTAAGGCTTCGTCCCTGTCTTCTAGTTCTTTTAACTTTTTTAGGTAAGACACCTCGGTACGTAAGCGTTCATTCTCCTCTTGGAGTCGTTCTAGTTCTGTCATTTCTTCCCAAGTTTTCTTACGTTTACGTCCCATTTTAGGTACTCTCTCTCTTGTTTTTTCAACAATAGTATACCCATTTTTCTTGTATTGTGCTATCCAATTTTTCAACAGAGAAGGATTGGGTAGAGCATAATCTAAAGATACACTTTTTCGTGAACGACCTTTAAGCAAAACTTTATTAATTATTTCTTCCTTTAATTCGGGAGAATAGTAACGATTCTTCCCTTTTTTGACGATTTCTATTCCGTAACGTTCAATCAACCTCACCATATATTTTAGTCCAGAAACATCCACACCAAATCTTTTTGAAAGCTCTTTGAAGCTTCTCCCCTGTTTTCTCAGTATATATATCTGAATCTTGTCCTCATAAGTTAATTTCATAATAAAAACACCTCAAAAGTTAGATTTTTTCTGTCTAACTTTTGGGGTGCAGTTCA
>NZ_JAQFJQ010000033.1:0-1484 GCF_030440175.1 Streptococcus sp. SV2 | reverse complement strand
TTTTTATTTGAAAAAAACAGTAAAAAAGCGCAAAAAATCACTTCCTGTGCTATACTGTAATTGAAAATTTTTTAGTTTTGGCGTTAGAACTGTTTCCTAAGTCCTAGCGCCTTTTCTTTTTGATAAGTCTGCTTGGTGGAGAGTAGTTTGTAAATGATTCTGAGAATCTTATGAGCACAAGCAATAATCGCCTTCATCTTGCTTCCTCTTTGGGAAATTCGATTATAAAAAGAATAAAAAGCTGGATCCTTAGAATGTGCTGCAATTAATCCCGACATGGTCAAAGCTTGTTTGATATATCGATTTCCTTGCGTGATGTGTGAGGATTTCTTAATGCCAGCACTTTCATAAGACCCTGGGCAGAGTCCAGCCCATGATGCTAAGTGTGCATCGGATGAAAAGGCTGTAACAGTTGGTCCAATCTCAGCTAGAATAGTGGCAGCACAGTTTTCATTCACACCAGGAATGGTTTGAAGTATCCTATTTTCCTCAGGGAAACTCCTTTTCGATGTAGTGTTGAATCTCATCGGTCAATTTTTCAATGAGTTCCTGATACATCTGATATTCCTCTAAGCTCTGATCTAAGAGGAAGCGGTCTTCTAGTGACAACTTTCCTTCCATCGCTTCAACGAGTTCTTCTGGACTTGCTTTCACTCGCTTCTGGATACAAGGGATAACAGATTCTACATTAATTGTTTCTCCGTTAATGAATAATTTTAAAAGTGCTTGCCCCGTCTTAGAAAAAATATCAGAAAGATAACTGGTTAGTTTGATATTAGCACGTTGTAGGAGGTTATGAATCTCATTCTTTATTTGGGTTTGACGTTGTTTATAAGAACGTAGCCTACGAGTGAGTAAACGTAACTGCATCACTTCAGAGTTAGGAATGTAAGATGGCTCAATAAGTCCACAACGTCCGAGCTGTGCAATCCATTCTGCATCTTTCATGTCTGTTTTTCGACCAGGCACATTCTTGATATGTTGAGGGTTAGCTAATATCAAATTGAGTTCTGAGTCTGAAAATATATTAAAGAGTGGCACCCAATATTGGCCAGTGCTTTCAAAAAAGACATGTGTGACGTGATTTTCCAATAACCAGTCTAAGGCATTTTGGAGAGCTATAGTTGTTGTACCAAATTTTTTCTGAATTTTCTTTGGCTTATTGGTATCTAGTGGACCATCTAGAATACAACAAACGATAGACTTTTGATGGACATCAATTCCACAACAAGTTTCAATCATGACTTCCATTATAAAAACCTCCTGTTAACTATTTGAACAATAGAACAAGAGGCTACTAGTAATTTTATTTTCATGCTCAAGGCATATTCGAGTTATCTCATGACTCTTGTTCATCCAGTTTTTTGTACAGACTAGGAAAAGCCCTATTAAAGACCACGGATTTACATTGTTCACCTTCATTATAAGCCGAACTTTCTTTTCTGTCATGAGTTAGCAGGCTAAGCCTGCTTAGAGTTTTTTGT
>NZ_JAQFJQ010000032.1:0-2054 GCF_030440175.1 Streptococcus sp. SV2 | reverse complement strand
TGGCGCTTAACGGCGTGGGGGTTCAAGTCCCTTCACCCGCATAAAAGAGATAGCCGGCTTAGCTCAGTTGGTAGAGCATCTGATTTGTAATCAGAGGGTCGCGTGTTCAAGTCATGTAGCCGGCATTTGATATGGTCCGTTGGTCAAGGGGTTAAGACACCGCCTTTTCACGGCGGTAACACGGGTTCGAATCCCGTACGGACTATGTTTTGAGTAGCTTATGTTACTCTTTTTATTTTGTTTCTTTTTTTTATATGTTATAATGATTTATAATATTATTTTTGAGGTGAATTTATGTCTAAAGTATTTGTTTTTGGTCATCAAAATCCTGATTCTGATGCTATTGGTTCTTCGTATGGTTATGCTTATTTGAAACGTCAGCTTGGTGTTGACGCTGAGGCAGTTGCTTTGGGTGCTCCAAATGAGGAAACTGCTTTTGTTCTTGACTATTTCGGAGTTAAGGCTCCTCGTGTTGTTAACTCAGCACAAGAAGAGGGTGTTAATCAAGTTATTCTTACTGACCACAATGAGTTTCAACAATCAATTTCTGATATTAAGGATGTTCAAATTATTGAAGTAGTCGATCACCATCGTGTAGCTAATTTTGAAACGGCTAATCCTTTAATGATGCGCCTTGAACCTGTTGGTTCTGCTTCTTCAATTGTTTATCGTATGTTTAAAGAAAATAATGTTGAAGTTCCTAAAGAAGTTGCCGGTTTGCTCTTGTCTGGTTTAATTTCTGACACTCTTCTTCTCAAATCTCCAACTACTCACGCTACAGATCCTGCAGTTGCAGCTGATCTTGCTGAAATTGCTGGTGTTAATTTGGAAGAATATGGTCTTGCAATGTTAAAAGCTGGTACTAATCTTTCTTCCAAGTCTGCTGAAGTACTTATTGATATTGATGCTAAAACTTTTGAGTTGAATGGTAATAAAGTTCGTGTTGCTCAAGTTAATACAGTTGATATTGCTGATGTTCTTTCTCGTCAAGAAGAAATTGAAGCAGCTATTAATACTTCAATCAAGGATAATGGTTATTCTGATTTTGTCTTGATGATTACTGATATTCTTAATTCAAATTCAGAGATTCTTGCCCTTGGTTCTAATGCTGATAGGGTTGAGAAAGCTTTTGATTTTGTTCTTGAAAATAATCATGCTTTTCTTGAGGGAGCTGTCTCACGTAAAAAACAAGTAGTACCTCAATTAACTGAAAGCTTTAATGCTTAAAAAATAGGCCTTTAGGCCTTTTTTTTGTAATCTGAATAATGGTATAATACTTTCTATGATAAAACAATTTAACCCAGACAAATTATCCAAACAACCATTTTTTATTGATTTGATTAATTTTCTATATTTAAATCAGCCTGTAACATTACGGGAGATTAAAAAAGAATTTTCTTCTCAGGATAATCTAGACCGTTTGATAGAAGAATTTGTGAAGGCAAACTATATTGAACGTTCTAATAAACGATATTCTTTATTAATTAGTTTTGTTTCTGATGTTTCTACAGTTGATTTGGATCAGCATTTATTTATTGATGATGCCACTTCTCTTTATCAAGAATTAATAGGTTGTCGTTTTAGGACTAAAGTTTTGAATTCTACTAATGATGTTATTATTCAAGAGTACACCAGTATAACGAGGGATGATAATACAATTTCTAATTATTTTTATAAGTTAAGAGAAAATTTACCATTTTCGGAAGAACAGAATAGGTTATATAATTTATTAGGAGATGTCAATCCGGAGTATTTTTTGAAGTACGTAACAACTTTTCTTCTGAAATTTGTTAGGAAAGATGTTTTGCTTCAAAAGAGGAGGAACATCTTTGTCGATGCTTTAGAAATACTGGGATATATTATCCAAGTGGAAGAGGGGCATTATACTTTGAATATGGACTTAGATATTGATGGTTTAGTTTATAGTACAAAAAACTCTAAGCAGGCTTAGCCTGCTAACTCATGACAGAAAAGAAAGTTCGGCTTATAATGAAGGTGAACAATGTAAATCCGTGGTCTTTAATAGGGCTTTTCCTAGTCTGTACAAAAAACTG
>NZ_JAQFJQ010000031.1:0-2214 GCF_030440175.1 Streptococcus sp. SV2 | reverse complement strand
GAAAATAGATGCATCCTCCTAGAAGCAGAGCTTCTTCGTCTGATGCCCTAATTTTCTCTTAGAATTAACGCCCTTAGTATCTTTTGTAACTGAACTCGGGCTATTTCTTGCGGAAAATAGATGCATCTTCCTAGAAGCAAAGCTTCTTCGTCTGATGCCGTAATTTTCTCTTAGAAATAACGCCCTTAGTATCTTATTTAAACTCGGAGGCTTTTTATGGCAGTTATTCAGAAAAAAACAAATGAACTTGAAAGCATGATGGCATCTTTTGCGGCTATCCCTGATTTTGAAAAGGCGGGAACGGATCCTAAGAAGGACAAACGTCTTCAAGAAGATAAGAAGAAATAGAATTTATGGCTATTTTCCATCAACTACCAGATAGCGTTTTGCAGCTTCTGGCAGTTTTTCTATCTATTATTATTGAAGCCTTGCCCTTTGTCTTGTTGGGAAGTATCCTATCAGGCTTTATCGAAATCTTTGTGACGCCTGAGAAGGTCCAAAACTTCTTACCCGAAAACAAGGTCTTGGCAATTCTCTTTGGGACTCTGATTGGTTTCATCTTTCCCTCATGTGAATGTGGGATTGTTCCTATTATCACGCGCTTTCTAGAGAAAAAAGTGCCTAGTTATACGGCCATTCCGTTTATGGCAACGGCTCCTATCATTAATCCAGTCGTTCTCTTTGCGACCTACACGGCCTTTGGGAACTCTTGGTACTACGTCCTTTTACGCTTTATCGGAGCTTTCTTGGTCGCCATGATTTTGGGAATCTTGCTTGGCTTCGTGGTGGATGACCAGATTCTCAAGGATAATCGCAAGGTCAATCATGTTCATGATTATAGTGGCTTGTCAGCTGGTAAGAAAATCTTTCAGGCCTTGGTTCATGCGGTGGATGAATTTTTCGACACTGGGCGTTACCTGATTTTCGGGAGCCTGGTGGCCGCAAGTATGCAGACCTACCTACCAACCCGTATCCTAACAAGCATCGGGCACAATTCGGTGACTGCCATCCTCATCATGATGCTTTTAGCCTTTATCCTCTCGCTTTGTTCGGAAGCGGATGCCTTTATCGGAGCTTCGCTACTCTCTAGTTTTGGAGTGGCTCCAACGGTGGCCTTCCTCATTATCGGGCCTATGGTTGACATTAAGAACCTCATAATGATGAAACACCAGTTTAAGACACGCTTTGTTGGACTCTTTGTGGGAACAGCGGGTCTGGTGACAGTGATTTACTGTTTGGTATTGGGGGTGATTTAATGTTACGTTTTCTTATCTTGTCTGGGTATTTTGAGCTGGTCATGTACCTGCAGGTTTCTGGCAAGCTTAACCAGTACATTAATATCCACTACTCCTACTTGGCCTACATTTCTATGATTCTTTCCTTTATCCTTGCGGTGGTTCAACTCATTGTTTGGATGAAGCAGATGAAGGTTCACTCGCATTTGTCTGGCCGAGTAGCTAAGGTAGCCAGTATCGCCTTCTTGGCCTTTCCAGTCCTCACTGGCCTTTTGGTGCCAACCGTAACACTGGATGCGACTACTGTCTCAGCAAAAGGCTATCATTTTCCACTGGCGGCAGGAAGTAATCCTAATCAGGCCGACCAAGAGGGAACGACCATTCAGTACTTGAAGCCTGACACCAGTTCCTACTTCACCTCCTCAGCTTATGAGAAGGAAATGACCAAGGAACTCGCCAAGTACAAGGGGCGTGAGACCATCCACATTACTACGGAAAATTACATGGAAGTCATGGAGCTCATCTACCTCTATCCTGACGATTTCGTAGGTAAGAAGGTCAGCTATACAGGCTTTGTCTACAATGACCCACAAACCAAGGGCTATCAGTTTATCTTCCGTTTCGGTATCATCCACTGTATCGCCGACTCAGGCGTTTACGGACTGGCAACGACCGGAAGCAACCAAACCTTTAAGGATAATGCCTGGGTAACAGTCACAGGTACCATTTCTGTGAATTACTATAAAAATCTCAAACAGACCCTTCCTATCCTTAACCTGACTGAGGTTAAAGAGGTCAGTCAACCCGACAATCCCTATGTTTATCGTGTATTTTAAAAAGCCAAGTTCAGTTTGATATAGTCCTACTTAAGTAGACAGTAAAAATACATAAAGTACTGTTTACGAAAGTAGGATTTTTATTATGTCTAGAAAAAGTAAGGTTTCTTTTGAAGGCAAGCTGAGGGCTGTTACCTGGTATC
>NZ_JAQFJQ010000030.1:0-2953 GCF_030440175.1 Streptococcus sp. SV2 | reverse complement strand
CCATATCCTAATCTTGCCAGATAAAAATGTATGTGGAGCCCCACATACTATGCTTGCCAGATAAAAAAGGGCTCAAAAATCAAGAAAAGAGCATAAGGGAAACTGTCCCTTCGTTCCTCAGGGAGTTGATAGAATCAACGTTTTCCGTGACGGTAAATTTCTCGGTTTCACCTACAAGAGACACACACGCCAAGCGTAGAAAGTGTGTCGAATTTTTGAGAGATAGCATAAAAAGTGTGTGAGCTGAGAGGGGTCTAAAACGCCCTAGAATCGTTTCTGAGCAAAAGGGTTAATTTCTCCTCGTCTGAGACCATAGAAAAGCATGTGGGGCTATTTAGGGGGTGTAGGGGCGATTTATGCCGTGAAAGCGTCTTGCCAGCAAGCTAGACGAATTTATACTGAGGGGGTAGAGTCGGCAGGCTGAAAAGCTTGACGACCTACACGCCAGTAATAAAAAAGTCTAGGTTACTTGCTGACAAGATGACCATGGAATAAAAAGCCTTAATTTTGAGTGTGATTTGGGCAGATGCTAGAGCTTTTGTGATTTGTGTTATAATAGCCATAAATACAAATCGAATACCCTAAAAAACGGTGAAAATCGTTCTCGACAAAGGGGAAGGCGTGGCATAGTCGTAGCCGTAGTGCGAGCCTTAGCGAAGCACGACACGGCGTCCACGACGGTCAATGTCACGCCTTAAAAAAGGGTCGAGAAAAAAATTAACCCCCCAGTTATCTAATAGGGGGGGTAACAATTTGGAAAATTGGCTATAAAAAACTCCCTAAAGCCTTGTGTAGCTTGCGATTACAGAATTTAGCAGTTGCTTATAAAATCGCCAAAAAGTGCTTATATTTAGGGTGAATTTTTCCTGAAAGGGAAAAGAGGGCTGAAAGCCCTAGAAAGCAGGCATTTGCCTGCTTTTTTCTTATCTTGATACTAGTAGAAATAATTCACGGGGAAATTTTAAACCTCGTAGGGCTCTAAATCCCTTGATATTACTGGTTTTTTGGGCAAAAAAAAACCCGATTTACTTCTGAAAGCTTTCGTGTTATAATTTAAGGTGCGAAACAAAAATTATGAAAGGAGAAGTACGGATTTTTTTGCATGTCAAATTAATTTGTATATAAATTCTAGCATGACGGATTTGAAAAATCAAGGGGAAATCCTTGTCGATAAAAGCAGTCAAGGAAAAAAACGAGACTGGCGAGGACGTAAGGTCTTAAGTTTGCGATTGGCTGATATTTTCAAGGAATTGCAGTACAAGAAGACCTTTGTCGAACGAGTAATATCGTGTGGTGAGACCTTGCGATTTATTCAAAATCAAGACGGTAGCCTAAAGCTTTATCAAGCCTATTTTTGTAAAAATAAACTTTGCCCTATGTGTAACTGGAGACGGTCAATGAAATATGCTTATCAGACATCAAGAATCGTTGATGAGGCGATAAAACAAAGCCCTAAAGGTCGCTTTCTCTTTCTGACCTTGACTGTTAAGAATGTCGAGGGGGAAGCCTTGAATAGCACGATTAGTCAGCTGACAAAATCATTTGACCGTTTATTTAAGCGTGCTAAAGTTCAACGGAATCTGTTGGGATATTTACGTTCAGTTGAAGTGACTCACAACGAAAATGACAAGACCTATCACCCACATATCCATGTTTTGATGATGGTGAGACCGAGTTATTTTCAGTCAAAAAAAGATTATATCACTCAAAAAGAGTGGGGTGATATGTGGTCGCAGTCGCTCAAGGTATCTTACACGCCTATGGTCGATATTCGAACAGTCAAAGAGACTGGCAAAGGACTGCGAGGGGCAGTTTTGGAAACTGCGAAATATCCAACGAAACCGATTAAGCTCGACGTAGAGAATAAGCAAGTGGTAGATGATTTATATAACGGTCTATATCGTAAACGCCAACTTGGTTATGGTGGTATCTTCAAGGAAATCAAGAAACACCTAGCCTTAGACGATGCTGAAAATGGTGATTTGGTGCATACGTCTGACGATAAAGAAAATATCTCAAAGGGTACAGAAATCGTTGCTATTTGGAACGCTAACAAGCAAAATTATTACTTGAAAAAATAAAATCAAGCTCCTCGGAAGAGGGGCTTTTTATTCCATGGTTTTCTTGACGACAAGAAACCTAGAACGGTTATATTTTTTGTGTCGCTGGTCGAACAAAGTTCAGACCAACCGTCCCAAAAAAGTCTAATCTGTTCTAGCTTGTCATCAAGAAACTTTCACGGCATAAATCGCCTGTCTAAAATTTATAGCTATCCTTTCGGAATTTTGTTAGAAATTTTGAAAGGCGCACTTACACACCATAAAAAATCTGCGATATTTTTGGTGTTAAAATGCGTTTTAAAAACGGGGGTTTTTAAAAAATGTCGTGTGAGAATGGATTAGGTTACTTGTTGTCAAATAGACCATGGAATAAAGCAAGCGAAAATTCAGAGTTGTGTTATAATCTTCATGAATTGCGATTGGTTAGTTTGCGCCGATGTATTTGGTCGAAAATAGGAGGTATCGTATGAGAGTTAAAATCTTAAATTCTTATTGGAGTGGAGAAGCATTAGAAACTAAAGTCAATGATTTTTTAAATGAGCTAGAGAGAAAAAATCAAGAAGTTGTAGAAATAAGTTATCGTCCCACAGCATTTTCTTTTACAGCTATGGTGGTTTATAAATAAAAAGGAACGACTATTTTGGTCTTTCCTTTTTTTGTGAAAGTAAAAAAAGAGGGGTTTGGGGACTTCCCCAAGATTTTTAAATAAAAAAAGATCAAGGTCAGAAGACCTTGCTTTTTTATTTAAAATTTGGGATGTGGGGCACCATATCCTAATCTTGCCAGATAAAAATGTATGTGGAGCCCCACATACTATGCTTGCCAGATAAAAAAGGGCTCAAAAATCAAGAAAAGAGCATAAGGGAAACTGTCCCTTCGTTCCTCAGGGAGTT
>NZ_JAQFJQ010000002.1:0-213481 GCF_030440175.1 Streptococcus sp. SV2 | reverse complement strand
TCTCAACGATTGATGTCTTAGCTACCGTGACTCTCCTACAACTTTTACACTGGAAACGACGCTTTTTAAGACGTAATAGTGTAGGTGTTCCAGCTTGTTCAAGGAGAGGAATTTTAGAAGGCTTTTGGAAGTCATATTTGATCATCTTTCCTTGGCAGTGAGGACATGGTGGTGCAGGATAATCGAGTGTTGCTTGAACCTCAATGTAGGTATCTTTTTCAAAAACAAGAGAAATAATGATGTGTGGGTCTTTAATTCCGATTAATTCTGTGGTATTCTTAATAAGTCTCATAAGTTCTTCCTAATGATGGTTTGGTTGCTTTTCATTATAGTTCTTATGGGACTTTTTGTCTGCATTCAAAAAGCTCTATAATCTCTATGGTGGTTTTACCCACTACAGAAATTATAGAGCCACAGGATATTAATATCTTAGCGCATACTTTTTAGTAGTTCACTTCAATTTTATTGAGTAGTAAGATTTTTTACGGATGAAATATGAAAATTAGCTCTGCTATATCGGTTGACTTGAATAGGAAAAGGTTTTCAGCTTGGAGACCAAGTCACTTTTTTACTTGAAAGTAGTTTTTTTAATGTTATCTAAGCTTTGGAAGTTTAAAGTTTTTTTGGATTTTCTTTCAATTTTATAGTGACATTTATGTCGCTATTTTATTTTGCTGACTTCATTTATAATGGATTTGTAATTTAATTAGATTACATTATTTTATTTTTATTGGAGGTTTTATGCAGCAAGAAGTTTTTGTTCACGCATATGAGGTTGTACGACCGATTGTCCTTAAAGCTTTTCGCCAATACTTTATTCAACTTTGGGACCAAGCAGATATGGAGCAAGAAGCTATGATGACTCTTTATCAACTTTTAAACAAATTTCCCGAATTAGAAGGTGATGATGATAAGCTACGTCGTTATTTTAAAACGAAGTTTAGAAATAGACTGAATGACGAAGTTAGACGACAGGAGTCAGTTAAGCGTCAAATCAATAGGCAGTGTTATGTAGAAATTTCAGATATCGCTTTTTGTCTTCCAGATAAGGGATTAGATACAGTAGACCGAATCGTTTATGATCAGCAAATTAAGGCTTTTCGTAATCAGCTTTCTGCTGAAGATTCTGCTAAGTTAGATCGATTGTTGGCTGGTGAATGTTTTAGGGGAAGAAAGAAGATGATTAGAGAGTTAAGATTTTGGATGGTTGATTTTGATCCTTACAATGAGGAGGATTAATTTTCGATTTTATAACGTTTTTTATCTTGTTCTATGATATCTATTCACTTTTAGTAATGATCAAAGTTTGAGATGATTGCTTTTAACCCCTAGCTTATAACGATAAATACTATCTTAATAAGCTGATTTCATAACTAAATACCCCCTATGTTAGATAGAATAAAATCTAACATAGGGGGTGCAGTGCATTCATTTTTGGGTGTTTTTTCAGTTGATGATTATTGTGATGAGTAATTGAATCTTAATTATTTTACAACTATGGAATTTCCGGAAAATTTTGGAAGTTCAACCTTTTCTTTTATCAGAGCTTCTTGGTAAAGTTTTAGGAAGTCTGAGTAGATATGGGTCTGTTGTCCATTTTGTGTAAAAATGTCAACTCGAAAAACTAATTGGCCTGACGGTGTTGTGATTAATCCAATAACATTTGGAGTTCCACAGATTTCGGGATATTTTTCAATGTTATCTTGATTAACTTGTTCTATGATACTCATAACTTTATTGATATCAGTCGATATATAAACTGGGATGTCAATTTGTGCTCTCATGTCTCCTCGAGATTTGTTGGATACGATTGTAATATTTCGATTGGGTATGAAATGGAGCGTTCCATCAAATCCTCGAATTTGTGTTGTTCGGATACCAACAGTTGAAATCCGACCCGTAACAGTTCCTACTTCTACTGAATCTCCCACTTCAAATTGGTTTTCTAATAAGATGAAAAATCCGTTAACAACATCTGATAAAAAGCCTTGTGCGCCTAAACCAAGTGCAACTCCAGCAAGTCCTGCTCCTGCAAGGAGGCTAGATACAGGGACACCAAGGATACTGAGGAGCCAGTAAACAAGGAAAAAGTAAAGCACGTAGTTCATACTATTGTGTAGCAGGCGCTCAATTGTTTTTTGTCGGGCAGGGGTTTGAATAGTCCAGGATAGAGATCGTCCCACAGTATGTTTAAAAAGGAAGTCAATGATTTTTTTACTGAGAAGGAATATAGTGAGGAGAATAAGGAGTTTGATTCCTTTGGTAATAAGTACCATTAAGATTTCTTCGAAATTAAATTGTTGGATATACTTTTGTAAAATATTCATAGCACTAGTTTATCAAAATTTGAGAAAAGAAGCAGTTTGTAACGATGTTCTTGTGATTAAATTGGAGAAAAAAACTTTTAAAAGGCTTTGAAATATGGTAAACTAAACTGTATCTATAAAATTTTAAGGAGAATGACTACATGTCTGTATCATTTGAAAACACAGCCACTAACCGTGGTGTGGTGACATTTACTATCGGTCAAGATAAAATTCAACCAGCTTTGGATCAAGCGTTTAACAAGGTTAAAAAGAATTTGAACGCACCAGGTTTCCGTAAAGGACACATGCCTCGTGCCGTATTTAACCAAAAATTTGGTGAAGAAGCTCTTTATGATGATGCTTTGAATGCAATTCTTCCAGCGGCTTATGAAGCAGCGATTACTGAACTTGGTCTTGATGTTGTTGCACAACCAAAAATTGATGTCAAATCAATTGAAAAAGGTCAAGATTGGACACTTACTGCAGAAGTTGTTACAAAACCAGAAGTAAAACTTGGTGCATATAAAGATCTTGAGGTTTCAGTTGAAGTTTCTAAAGAAGTTACTGATGAAGATGTTGATGCTAAGCTTGAAAACGAACGTAAAAACTTGGCTGAATTGGTCGTTAAAGAAGGTGCAGCTGAAAATGGCGACACTGTTGTTATCGACTTTGTTGGTTCAGTAGATGGCGTTGAATTTGATGGTGGTAAAGGTGAAAATCACTCTCTTGAACTTGGTTCAGGTCAATTTATCCCAGGTTTCGAAGACCAATTGGTTGGTTCAAAAGCTGGTGATGAAGTAGAAGTTAAAGTAACTTTCCCAGAAGACTATCAAGCTACTGATCTTGCGGGTAAAGATGCTGTATTTGTTACTAAAGTTAACGAAGTTAAAGCTAAAGAAGTTCCTGCTCTTGATGATGAGTTGGCTAAAGACCTTGATGACGAAGTTGAAACTCTTGATGAGTTGAAAGCTAAATATCGTAAAGAACTTGAAGCAGCTAAAGAAATCGCATTTGACGATGCTGTTGAAGGTGCTGCACTTGATTTGGCTGTTGAAAATGCTGAAATCGTCGAATTGCCAGCTGAAATGGTTGAAGACGAAGTTCACCGTGCTATGAACGAATTCATGGGTAACATGCAACGTCAAGGTATTTCTCCTGAAATGTACTTCCAAATTACTGGTACAACTCAAGAAGATCTTCACAAGCAATATGAAGCTGATGCTGACAAACGTGTGAAAACTAACCTTGTTATTGAAGCTGTTGCTGCTGCTGAAGGATTCGATGCTACTGAAGAAGAAATTCAAAAAGAAATTAACGATCTTGCAGCTGAATACAACATGGAAGTATCACAAGTTTCTTCACTTCTTTCACCTGAGATGCTTAAACATGATATTACGATGAAAAAAGCTGTTGAACTTATCACAAGCTCAGCAAAAGTTAAATAATAGAACTAAAATCAAGTTTCTGTTGAGACTTGATTTTTTCTTCTATAAATGCTTTGACTATTGACTCTTTTTAGCGTAAAATAGAGGGTAGCGAAAAATTGATTGCCGAGCTATTTTTGTTTCGACATTAGCTTGAGTAAGAATGAAGGAGAACCACTTTGGAACTAGACGTATTTGCTGGACAAGAAAAAAGTGAATTATCAATGATTGAAGTGGCCCGTGCTATCTTAGAAACACGTGGTCGTGATAATGAAATGTATTTCAATGATTTGGTCAATGAAATTCAAAATTACTTAGAAAAATCGGATGCTGATATCCGTAAAGCTTTGCCATTCTTTTATTCAGATTTGAATACGGATGGGAGCTTCATTCCTCTAGGAGATAACAAATGGGGCTTACGTTCATGGTACGCTATTGATGAAATTGATGAAGAAGTCATCACATTGGAAGATACTGATGAAAATGCGCCAAAACGTAAGAATAAAAAAGTTAATGCCTTCATGGATGGTGATGAAGATGCCATTGACTACAATGACGATGACCCAGAAGATGAAAACTTTACACCTAATTCTGATAGTCTTGAATACGATGATGATAACGATGATGATGAGAAAGCCGAAGTGGAATCTTATGACTCTGAGTTGAATGAAATTATTCCAGATGATGATTTAGATGATGTTGAGCTGTCTGAAGAAGATGACGATGATGACTATGAAGATGAGTCAAATGATTAATTTTTCATTGACAAATAGTCTTGGATAGTTTAGACTATGTATCGGGCACCTCTTTTGAAGAGGTCATGATCAAGACTCCCAGAGTAAAACTCTAGGGGGTCATTTTTGTTTTTTGTCATTTACTGGTTTTGTTGATATTGAGTTACTAAATAGTACTCATGTTGGACACTGGTAAAGGACTATCTCGATTATCGAATACGGTAATCAATCTGCTATTTTTATGGTTTTACATTATATTAAAGGAGTTAACATGACAAAATATATTTTCGTCACTGGTGGTGTAGTATCTTCAATTGGTAAAGGGATTGTAGCTGCGAGTCTTGGACGTTTGCTTAAGAATCGTGGACTTAAGGTTACCATTCAAAAATTTGACCCTTATATCAATATTGACCCAGGAACGATGAGTCCTTACCAACATGGTGAAGTTTATGTCACTGATGATGGTGCTGAAACTGACCTTGACCTTGGTCACTACGAACGTTTTATCGACATTAACCTTAATAAATACTCTAATGTGACTACTGGTAAGATTTATAGTGAAGTTTTACGTAAAGAACGTAAAGGAGAGTATCTTGGTGCGACTGTTCAGGTGATTCCGCATATTACAGATGCTTTGAAAGACAAGATTAAGCGTGCGGCGACAACGACTGATTCTGATGTTATTATCACTGAAGTTGGTGGTACGGTTGGTGATATTGAAAGTCTTCCATTCCTTGAAGCTCTTCGTCAAATGAAGGCTGATGTGGGTTCTGATAATGTTATGTATATCCACACAACACTTCTTCCTTATTTGAAAGCTGCTGGTGAAATGAAGACAAAACCAACGCAACACTCTGTTAAGGAATTGCGTGGTTTGGGTATTCAACCAAATATGTTGGTTATCCGTACAGAACAACCCGTTGGTCAAGGAATCAAAAATAAGTTGGCTCAGTTCTGTGATGTTGCACCTGAGGCTGTTATTGAATCGTTAGATGTGGAACATATTTATCAAGTACCACTTAATATGCAGGCTCAAGGTATGGATCAAATTGTTTGTGATCATTTGAAACTGGATGCTCCAGCTGCAGATATGACAGAATGGTCTGCTATGGTTGATAAGGTGCTTAATCTTAAGAAGACAACGAAAATTGCTCTTGTTGGTAAGTATGTAGAGCTTCACGATGCTTACTTGTCAGTGGTTGAGGCACTTAAACACTCAGGCTTGGCAAATGATACTGCTATTGATATTGACTGGGTTAATGCGAATGACTTGACTGCGGAAAATGTTGCTTCTCGTTTGGCTGATGCTGATGGTATCATCGTTCCTGGTGGTTTTGGCCAACGTGGTACTGAGGGCAAAATTCAAGCTATTCGTTATGCTCGTGAGAACGATGTACCGATGTTGGGTATCTGTCTTGGTATGCAATTGACATGTATTGAGTTTGCTCGTCACGTTCTTCACTTGGATGGGGCTAACTCGGCTGAACTTGACCCAGAAACTAAATACCCAATTATTGATATTATGCGTGATCAAATTGATATTGAAGATATGGGTGGAACTCTTCGACTTGGTCTTTACCCATGTAAGTTGAAACCAGGTTCTAAGGCTGCTGCAGCTTATGGCAATCAAGAAGTTGTTCAACGTCGTCACCGTCACCGTTATGAATTTAATACTAAATTCCGTGAACAGTTTGAGGCTGAAGGCTTTGTATTCTCAGGTGTGTCACCAGATAATCGTTTGATGGAAGTTGTAGAACTCCCAGACAAGAAATTCTATGTGGCAGCGCAATACCACCCAGAATATCATAGCCGTCCAAACCATGCTGAAGAACTTTACAGTGCCTTTGTGACAGCAGCGGTTGAAAATGCTAAATAACGAACTAGAACAGAGTGGGACAGCCTACTCTGTTTTTTATTGGCTCCTTTTATGCTAAAATAAGGGGGATACTAAGAAAGAACGAGGAAAACAAATGGCTAAGTTTGGCTTTTTGTCAGTATTAGAAGAAGAATTAGATAAGCATTTGGATTATGATTTTGCGATAGACTGGGATAAAAAGAATCACGCTGTAGAAGTAACCTTCATCCTAGAAGCGCAAAACAGTGGTAATGTGGAGACTATTGATGACAAGGGTGAAGTGTCTGATGAGGATGTTATTTTTGAAGACTACGTGCTCTTTTACAATCCAGCAAAATCACGTTTTGATGAGGAGGACTACCTAGTAACAATTCCATATGAGCCTAAGAAAGGTCTATCTCGTGAGTTTTTAGCTTATTTTGCAGAAACCTTGAATGAGGTGGCAACAGAAGGGTTGAGTGACTTGATGGATTTCCTATCTGATGATGGACCTGAGGAATTCGGTTTGGTTTGGGACAAAGACGCTTTCGAAAAAGGGAAAGCTGGCTTGGAAGAGGGAGAATTTTATCCATATCCGAGATATTAGGAGGGAAAGCTCAGATTTATGGATTGCTTAGGAGTACTAACTGGTTGTAAAATGTTATTTTTTTGCGATGATAAGAATTTAACCATCTTTCGGAATGACAAGGAAGCTTTGTATGACTTAGGTTAGGATTCTATCTTAAAATAGTTTTTGAAATTTACATGTATATTGTTTAGAATTCCTTTAAATTATTTTATGTGTTGATCATTAATAACGGGGGAGTGGATACTTGTTTTTAGCAGGTCTCTTTCTTTGTTAATATAGTTAGAATAACTCTTACAGTTTCACATAAATGATTGAAAATGAGATACGGTTAACATTATATTTTGATTTTGAAAAATATGGTATAATTCTAGTACTGAAATCTAAGTTGAACATATATTGCTACTTTACATATGTTTTTCGATTCGAATAAAATACATTTCAATGAATAGATAAACAAGGAACACATGAAAAGAATTTATTATCAGAAAGATAAGAAAAAAGTTGTAGCTATAGATATAAAAAAGATAGCTACGTATTCTATATTTGCAAAAGACTATGAGAGTGCACACAAAAAATTACTTAAGAAGCATGTAACCTTGTCACAGGAGATGGACAAGCGTTTAGGAAAAATTTTCTCAGTAAAAGAAACTAAACCAAAGGCAACCCAATTAAATGACTTTCTTGGGCAATTATATGTATGTTTAGTAAAATTTTTAAAGACAAATAGGGTAAAAATACTTGGAATATTTGCAATTATGGGGATGGTCAATTATTTCACTTTAAGTTGGTTGAAGGCTAACATTTCTTATCTATCTCATATAGAAATTAATCACGCCTCTCTGACTGATAATTTTATGAATTTACCATTGATGATTACAATCTTTTGTATTCTATTTCTTTTGTTTCTTATTCCAAAGAAAAAAAAGAATGTTATATTAATGTTCATTATACTAGTTGCTGATTTGACATTCTTTTGGAAAGACAAAGATTCATTTATTAATTTGGATAATAGTAGCTCCTATATTCTGAAGATAGGGCAGAGTGTATTAGAGAATACTTGTTTTTTGGTCCTTCTATTGGTCACAGTTTTTGTAGTATCACTTATAGTATATGATACTTTTGAGACAATTTATAAATGGTTAGTTGGAACAAATAAAAGTATTGAAGCTCCCAAACTATCACTTATATGGGCAATCGTTGCTTTTCTCTTAGGATTACTTTTAAAATAGAAATGATGGTGAATTTATGAACTACTTTAAAGATTATGTGGAAAATCCAGTGAAATTAGGAATGATATGTATAATTGAGATTGTCATGTCTTGGTGGATAAATAAATTTAAGCATAGCCCAGAAATTATTAGTATAAAGCAACAAAGACTAGGAGCGCTTCGTGAAGCGTTTAAAATTGTGCAAGTAGATGGGTATTATTTTCATTTATTTTTAGGATTATTTTGGGCAATATCCCTTTTATTTCTTATTTTTTGGGGGATTAAAGAACGAAAATATATAGCCTCTTTGATTTATATTGTATTCTTAATTATTTTTTGGGGTATATTTTGGGATCCAATTGTCACTACTTTTTTAACTATTTTAATTGCAGGCAGTTTAATCGTGTTATCTATGGATTCATAAGTAGTCGATTTAATTGCACTTAAAACATACTTACATGATATGTTAAATATGTGATTTATAAATGTGTAAAATATCAATGTTAAAGTTAGTCATAATTGATTAGATATTCTGATAGGCTAAAGAAAAATTTAAAAAATGTTATGTCATTTATTTTTACAAAGTATGACTTTGAAAATGAGGGAAGTACGTTTAAGAATAAGTCTTTGAAGAGAAGGAATTTTTTGCTTATCCAAGGTATTAAAGGGAGCGAAAAGGGATGTATGCTTATTTAAAAGATCAGTTCGATTTTACAGGTGTTAAGGCTGCCTTACTCGTAGAGCAAAGTATTTTGGTTATTCTCAGAGATAATAAACCAGCTATTCCTTGGCCCAATATGTGGGAATTGACTGGTGGTGGAAGAGAAGGCCTGGAAACGCCTCTTGAGTGTCTTCGACGTGAAGTCTGGGAGGAACTTGGATTGGTTCTGAAAGAGGAATCAATTATCTGGTCGAGAATCTATCCTAGTATGTTGGATAAAGACAGGTCAGCTGTTTTTGTGGTTGCTCAAATCAGTCAGGGGCAGTATCAGGAGATTTATTTTGGAGATGAAGGCCAAGAATTTAAATTGATGCCTATAGAGGACTTTATAAAAGCAGAAGGAATCATTCCACAGTTGCAAGAACGATTTAAAGATTATTTATCAGAAAAGGAAGAAAATAATATATGGACAAATGGCAAGAACTAACGATTGAGGTTAATCGTGAGGTCGAAGAGGCAGCTTCTAATATTTTAATTGAGTCTGGGAGCCAAGGTGTGGCTATTGATGATAGTGCAGATTATTTGGAAAATGCGGACCGTTTTGGGGAACTTTATCCTGAGGTTGAGCAGGTTGAGACGGTTAAAATTACAGCTTATTATCCG
The DNA here is from genome assembly GCF_030440175.1 of Streptococcus sp. SV2. NCBI lineage: Bacteria > Bacillati > Bacillota > Bacilli > Lactobacillales > Streptococcaceae > Streptococcus > Streptococcus sp. SV2. Next base: position 204,062 of record NZ_JAQFJQ010000002.1, on the reverse strand, counting down.
GAATCAGCAGATATCGAGGCCATTACCAAGCAAGTTAATGAGCGTTTGGCTGAGTTAACGGATTTTGGTCTTGAAACGGGAGATATTCACTTGGCTACTCAAGAGTTGGTTGAAGAGGATTGGGCTGAGAATTGGAAAAAATACTATGAACCAGCTCGCATTACCCATGACCTGACAATCGTGCCGTCATGGACAGACTATGAGGCATTAGTAGGCGAAAAAATCATCAAACTAGATCCTGGCATGGCCTTTGGAACAGGAACACACCCAACGACTAAGATGAGTCTTTTTGCACTTGAACAGGTGCTCCGTGGTGGTGAGACGGTGATTGATGTGGGAACTGGATCGGGTGTCCTCTCGATTGCTAGCTCTCTTCTTGGTGCTAAGGAGATCTACGCCTATGACCTTGACGACGTAGCGGTTCGAGTGGCACAGGAAAATATCGACATGAATCCTGGTATGGAAAATATCCATGTTGCTGCGGGAGATCTTTTAAAGGGCGTGACGCAAGAAGCTGATGTTATCGTGGCTAATATTTTGGCGGATATTCTCATCCACCTGACGGAAGATGCCTACCGTTTGGTTAAGGATGAAGGTTACTTGATTATGTCAGGAATTATCTCTGAAAAATGGGATATGGTACGTGAATCGGCCGAGAAAGCTGGTTTCTTCCTAGAAACTCACATGGTTCAGGGAGAGTGGAATGCCTGTGTCTTCAAGAAGACAGATGATATTTCAGGTGTGATTGGAGGCTAAATGCAACAGTATTTTATAAAGGGGCAGGTTGAAAATCCAGTAATCATCAAAGACAAGGATGCTGTGAAGCATATGTTTAACGTTATGCGTTTAACAGAGGATGATCAGGTTGTCTTAGTTTTTGAAGACGGTATCAAGCATCTTGCACGTGTGACTGACCGTGAGAATCATGTCTTTGAAGTGATTGAAGACTTAGCTGATAATGTTGAGATGCCTGTTTCAGTGACCATTGCCTCTGGTTTTCCAAAGGGAGATAAGCTAGAGCTGGTGACACAAAAGGCAACGGAGCTTGGAGCACAGGCTATCTGGGCTTTCCCTGCGGACTGGTCTGTGGTTAAGTGGGATGGTAAGAAGCTTGCCAAGAAGGAAGATAAGCTTGCCAAGATTGCTCTAGGAGCTGCAGAACAATCCAAACGTAATCGTGTTCCTGAGGTCAGGTTGTTCGAGAAAAAGGGGGAATTTCTATCAGAATTAGCTAATTTTGATAAGATTTTTATCGCCTATGAGGAAACCGCTAAAGCTGGCGAGTTGGCTACTCTAGCTCGTGAATTGGCTCAGGTGGAACATGGACAGAAGCTCCTCTTTATCTTTGGACCAGAAGGTGGTATTTCTCCGTCTGAGATTGACGCCTTTGAAGATGCTGGTGGCGTTAAGATTGGCCTTGGACCACGTATTATGCGGACGGAAACAGCTCCTCTCTATACTTTGAGCAGTGTGAGTTACGCTTTAGAATTGAATCAATAAGAGAAAGTTGGCCTTGTTCCAACTTTTTTTGTATTTGACACTTTTAAGCTGAGACATACTCCCGGCTGTTCATTTTGACATAGACTTTGTAATTTCTAAAAAGGTTGATAATCTTATTTAGGTTTAATATAATTGTATTATCTTTATAAAAGGGGAAGATTTTTAATGAAAACGAATCGTTATGTGACTCAATCCGCTGTGGTTTTGGGCCTTTTTGCCCTCTTGACTGTGCCACAAGTCCTAGGGCATGCTGATGAAGCAAATACATCAGTAGCAACTACTTCAACTGAAAGTGTGACAGATAGCGGGACTTCTGTTGTATCAGGACAAGGAACTTCGGAGACAGCTGTTCAAGGAGGAGCAGAGACTGTATCTGCTACCCCAACACCAGTAGCGGCAAATGCGTCTGCAGAGCCATCATCTAATACTTCAACGTCCCAAGCAAATCAAGAAGCCAGTGCTGTTTTGACCAATGCTAACCAGGTGACACCAGCAGTACCAGTACAGGCCGAACCTGTTACAGAGCCTGCTCATGAGGGGCAAACCGTTGATATGCAGATTTTGTCAACAACAGACCTTCATACCAACTTGGTTAACTATGATTATTATCAAGATAAGCCGTCTCAAACAGTTGGTCTGTCTAAAACTGCTGTTCTTATCAAAAAAGCCCGTGAAACCAATCCCAATACGGTCTTGGTGGACAGTGGGGATACGATTCAGGGAACTCCTTTTGGAACTTATAAGGCTTTGATTGATCCTGTTGCCCAAGGTGAGACTCACCCTATGTATAAGGCCTTTGAGATGCTTGGGTATGATGCCGAAACGCTTGGAAATCACGAGTTTAACTATGGCCTCGAATTTTTGAACCGTATGGTTAAGACTGCTAAGATTAATATTATCAATGCAAATGTGCGTGATGCTAAGACAGGTGACTACTATTACAATCCTTATAAGATTGTTAACAAGACCTTTACTGATATGGACGGCAAACAGGTAACACTAAAAATCGGTATTACGGGTGTCCTTCCAACACAGATTTTGGTTTGGGATAAGGCCAATCTTGAAGGTAAGGTAACCGTTGATGATCCAATGGAGGCTGTTAAGACAATTGTTCCTCAAATGAAAGCTGCAGGAGCTGACTATATTCTGGTCGCAGCTCACTCTGGTATTGGTGACAATGAATACACTAAGAACGAGGAAAATGAAGGTTACCAAATTGCTGGTATTGAAGGCGTTGATGCTGTTGCGACAGGGCATTCTCATGCAGATTTTCCAAATGGAGATGGCACAAGTTTTTATGCTAAATATCCTGGTGTAGATGATGTTAATGGTCTCATCAATGGAAAACCTGTGGTTATGGCTGGTAAGTTCGGAGATCATCTCGGAATCATGGATGTCAAGTTGACTTATACGAATGGTAAATGGAAAGTTGTCAACAGTAAGGCCAAGCTTGAAAAGATTGACACTAAGTCAGATGTTGCGGACAAGGACTTAATTGACATGGCTGCTCATGACCATAATGGGACAATCAACTATGTCCGTAAGGAAGTTGGTGAGACCACTGCACCAATCACTAGCTACTTTGCTCAGGTTCAGGATGATCCATCTATTCAGATCGTTAATAATGCACAACTATGGTATGTTAAGAAACAAGTAGCCGGAACAGCAGATGAGAATCTTCCACTCCTTTCAGCTGCAGCACCTTTCAAGGCAGGAACTCGTGGTGATGCGACCTACTATACTGATATTCCAGCGGGGCCATTGGCCATTAAGAATGTCGCAGACCTCTACCTCTACGATAATGTTACAGCCCTACTCAAAGTGACTGGAGCACAAATCAAAGAATGGTTGGAAATGTCTGCGGGACAGTTCAATCAAATTGATCCTAACAGCAAAGAACCACAACAACTTATTAACAGTAGTTATCGCTCATATAATTACGATGTGATTGATGGGTTGACTTACAAGTTTGATTTGACACAACCTAACAAATATGATCGTGAAGGTAAGTTGGTTAACCCAGACGCTAGTCGTGTTCGTGACTTGGCTTATCAAGGTAAACCCATTGATTTGAATCAGACTTTCCTTGTGGTGACTAATAACTACCGTGCGACTGGTAATTTCCCTGGTGTTAAGGATGCTGCAGAAAAACGTCTCCTCAATCTTGAAAATCGTCAGGCCATCATTGACTATATCGTCAGCGAGAAAACGATCAATCCAAGTGCCGATGGAAATTGGAGTTTCGTTCCTAATATTACCAATGCAGACATCCGTTTTGCCTCTTCTGACAATGCGCGTGCTCATCTTGCTGGTCAGGATGCCATTAGTTATGTAGGACCATCAACACAGGCAGGATTTGCAGAGTACCGTTTGGTTGTTAAGGAAAAGGCAAATCAAGTTGAGGATACGACTAAGAAAGAATCTGAGAAGTCACCAAAAGATGTTGAGATGGCAGACCACACTAAGCATGTAAAACCAAATGCTACTGCAGTTGCTAGCATGGCTAAACCTGCTTCAGCTATCCAGTTATCAAACGCTCAAGTCGTTATCTTACCTCAAGCTCAAGTGCAAGAAACTCAACCTTCAAGCTCAGCCAAGAGCTTGCCAAACACGAATTCAGACGAATCTGTGTCAGCAACTTTAGCTGGAATGGTTCTTTTGACCTTGGCTGGATTCTTTGGAATCAAAAAGCAAGAGAAAAATTAAGCAAGATAAAAAGCCCCTATCAGGGCTTTTTGGCTTTAGTTTGATAGTTGTTTAAAGTTCTTTTGTGCTTCTAGGATAATGGGTGCCAGACGTTCGATATCAGACTGTGTACCACGAAGCTCGAAGTCCCCTAACATAGGGAAACCAAAACGTTTACTATATTGCTTAGCAGTTAGGCAGTATTGATTGTTGAAGTTGCGGTTACCAGAACCGATGATACCAAAGCAACGTTTGTAGTTATCATGGGCTGCGATAAAGTCTCCCAGTGGATTAGTTAGGATTTCGACATCTCCATTGTCGATGCCATTGCCTCCTTCAAGGTAGGTTGGCAATAGAGCAACAAAGGGTTCGTCCACTTGGAAGGTTTCATGATTGAGTTCTTTAATATTGATTTGGCGACAGGCAATTCCGTGTTTTAGGGATAAATAATCAGACATCCGTTTGACAAAGCTTTGGGTATTGCCACTAAGACTAATATACACGAGGGTAAGTTGAGACATAAGTGTCCTCTTTCTATCTATATCTTGTGTTTGCTCAATCATTCTAACACAAGATATTGTGTTTTTCAAGTTGCCTCCTTCTGACTAAGAATTGCCTATCTAGCTCTTTTTCTTTACTTGTAAAAGTGATAAAATAAAGGATAATTAAAAAGTAGCGAAGGAAGAAATCATGGCTAAAGATAAAAATATAACAGGCGAAGAAATTTTAGACATTTGCTCGGCTTACATGTCAGCAGATGATTTAAAATTAGTGGAAAAAGCCTGGCATTATGCGACGGAGGCTCATAATGGGCAATTTCGTCAGTCAGGAGAACCTTATATTATCCACCCTATTCAAGTGGCAGGTATCTTGGCAGATCTCCACCTTGATGCAGTGACAGTGGCCTGTGGTTTCTTGCATGATGTCGTTGAAGACACCGAAAAGACGCTAGATGATTTGGAAGCAGATTTTGGCCTTGATGTACGAAATATCGTAGATGGTGTTACCAAGCTTGGTAAGGTCGAGTACAAGTCACACGAAGAGCAACTAGCTGAAAATCACCGTAAGATGCTTATGGCCATGTCTAAGGATATTCGTGTTATCTTGGTTAAATTAGCAGACCGTTTGCATAATATGCGTACCCTTAAGCATCTTCGTAAGGACAAGCAAGAGCGTATTTCTCGTGAAACAATGGAAATCTATGCTCCCTTGGCTCACCGTTTGGGTATCAGTCGTATCAAATGGGAACTGGAAGATATGGCCTTCCGTTACCTTAACGAGGTGGAATTCTACAAAATTTCCCATATGATGAAGGAAAAACGCCGTGAACGTGAGGAACTTGTGGATGATATTGTCGCTAAAATCAAGACCTATACTTCTGAACAGGGACTTGTCGGAGACATTTATGGCCGCCCCAAACACATCTACTCAATTTATCGTAAGATGCGTGATAAGAAGAAGCGCTTCGATCAAATTTATGATTTGATTGCCATTCGCTGTGTCATGGAGACGCACAGTGATGTTTATGCCATGTTGGGCTACATCCACGAGCTTTGGCGCCCCATGCCTGGTCGCTTCAAAGACTATATTGCCAATCCTAAATCCAACGGTTACCAGTCTATCCATACAACGGTTTATGGGCCAAAAGGGCCTATTGAAATTCAAATCCGTACTAAGGAAATGCACCAAGTTGCCGAATACGGGGTTGCAGCTCACTGGGCTTACAAGAAAGGTATCAAGGGCAAGGTAGATTCGAAAGAGTCTGCATTGGGAATGAACTGGATTAAAGATCTCGTGGAACTCCAAGATGCTTCAAATGGCGATGCTATGGGATTTGTGGACTCTGTTAAAGAGGATATCTTCTCAGAACGTATCTACGTCTTTACACCAAATGGAGCTGTTCAGGAATTGCCTAAAGATTCGGGGCCTATTGACTTTGCCTATGCCATCCATACCCAAGTCGGTGAAAAGGCTACAGGTGCTAAAGTCAATGGTCGTATGGTTCCTTTGACTGCTAAGCTCAAGACAGGTGACGTGGTTGAGATTGTCACCAATGCTAATTCTTTTGGTCCTAGCCGTGACTGGATTAAGATGGTTAAGACCACCAAGGCCAGAAATAAGATTCGTCAATTCTTTAAAAATCAAGACAAAGAAGCTTCTATCACCAAGGGGCGTGAGCTTTTGGTTGGCTACTTCCAAGAGCAGGGCTACATTGCCAATAAATATCTGGACAAGAAGCATATAGAGGAAATTCTTCCTCGTATGAGCGTACGCAGTGAGGAGGCTCTCTATGCGGCCGTTGGTTTTGGTGAAATCAGTGCTGCTGCTGTCTTCAATCGTTTGACGGAAAAAGAACGTCGTGAAGAAGAGCGTGCTAAGGCTAAGGCTGAAGCTGAAGAGCTAATGAAGGGTGGCGAAGTCAAGACTGAGAAGAAAGAGGTTCTTAAGGTCAAGAGTGAAAATGGGGTTATCATCCAAGGTGCCTCAGGTCTCCTCATGCGTATTGCCAAGTGCTGTAACCCAGTGCCTGGAGACGAAATTGAAGGTTACATCACTAAAGGACGTGGTATCGCCATTCACCGTTCAGACTGCCATAATATCAAGAGTCAGGAAGGTTATGAACAACGGTTAATCGAAGTAGAGTGGGATGAGCGTAATGCTAATAAATCTTATTTGGCTGAGATTGACATCTATGGTCTTAACCGTTCAGGTCTGTTGAATGATGTTCTTCAAATCTTGTCAAATACGACTAAGAGTATTGCGACGGTCAATGCGCAACCAACTAAGGACATGAAGTTTGCCAATATTCATGTTAGTTTTGAAATTGCCAACCTCATTGAATTGACTGGTCTTGTGGATAAAATTAAAATTATTCCAGATGTTTACAGTGTTAAACGTACCAATGGTTAAGGAGCTCTTGCTATGAAGATTGTGATTCAGCGCGTTCAAAAGGCCTCCGTAGCTATTGAGGATCATACAGTTGGTGCTATTAATCAGGGTCTCTTACTCTTGGTCGGAGTGGGTCCAGAGGACACCAGAGAGGATTTGGATTATGCGGTGCGTAAGATTGTCAATATGCGTATTTTTTCAGACGAAGCTGGCAAGATGAATCTCTCTGTTAAGGATGTTAGTGGCCAGATTTTGTCGATTTCTCAGTTTACGCTTTTTGCGGATACGAAAAAAGGGAACCGACCAGCCTTTACAGGAGCTGCAAAGCCAGATATGGCTAGCCAACTCTATGACGATTTCAATCAATCCTTGTCAACCCATGTTCCTGTAGAACGAGGATGCTTTGGTGCAGATATGCAGGTTAGTCTAGTTAATGATGGGCCTGTGACCATCATTTTAGATACCAAAAATAGATAAGCAAACCATTTCCCACCTTGTATGGGAAGTGGTTTTTTGCTACTCTAGATGACCTTCAAGACATTATAAGTTGCTAGACTGAATCTTCAGCATTTATGAATTATCTTTGTCATTTTGGAGAGATAAAAATAAAGAATATTTAATGACATTAAAAAACGTTGCTCTAGAATTTCTAAAAAAATCTGACCATTCATGATGAAAAAGTTACCGTTTAAGAGGATTACCGGAAATTCCCTTGTTTTACAAAAAAGATTAAGTTAACATTAATTTCATAAGAAACACCAAGCGGTTTTTATGAAACTAAAAACAACTCGAGTTTACTGCATGCAAATAAAATAGTGATAATTTGAAACGCCGAGGTGATAAAGATTTTGTAGAAGGATAGAGATAGATGTCAAAGAAAGTATCGTCAACTAAATTATTATCAGGTTTGTTTGTAGCTGGTGGTGTCTTGGGAATTAGTCAAGTAGCCAAGGCAGATAACGTTGTCAGTTCCGAAGCAACCAACCCCGTCATTACCAGCAAGGCAGATAACTTGGTCGTGGTACCAACTGAGGTGGTTGCTCCAGTTGCAACAACAGAAATAAGTCCATCGTCTGCAGCTGTTACGACAGATACGGCAACAACTGCGACTGCTACCACAGTATTTTCCCAAGCGGTACCAACAGAGAGCGCTAGCTCAGAAACTCTTGTAGCTAGTGAAGCGATAGCTCCTGAGTCAGCTGCTGTGGAAACCATCACATCATCATCTGATAATGCTACGGAAGCAGGACGTCATTCAACAGCCCAAGTAACACCAGTTACTGAAGTGACAGAACAAAACTTGAATGGCGATGCTTACTTGACAGATCCAGAAACAACAAAAGCAGCCTATAGTAAGGCTGATGGTGATGTTAACTACTCTGTTGTTGTATCTAACCCAACAGCAGAAACTCAAACTTTGACTGTCAACTTGACCCTTCAACAGGCTTCAGAAATCATCGGTCAAAATAATGTTGATGTGACACTGGCAGCGGGGGCTTCGGTTAAGGTTTCAAATTTGACTGTTGCGTCAGAATGGTTGACAAACAACACAGGTTACTTGGTGACAATTAGTGTCAACGACAAATTGGGTAAAGCCTTGACAAGTAAACGTGTTGGCTTATCTGTTGAAGATGATTGGACAGTCTTCCCACGTTACGGTATTGTAGCAGGTTCACCGACTGATCAAAATAGTATCCTTGTCAAAAATTTTAAGGCCTACCGTAAAGAGCTTGAGCTTATGAAGTCTATGAATATTAACTCATATTTCTTCTACGATGCTTATAGTGAAGCTACCAATCCTTTCCCAAAGGGTGTTGATAGCTTTGTTCAAAAATGGAATACCTGGAGTCACACCCAGGTTGACACTAAGGCCGTTAAAGAATTGGTGAATCAAGTACATAAGTCTGGCGCTGTTGCCATGCTCTATAACATGATTTCAGCAGATTCAAATCCAAAGAATCCAGCCCTTCCGCTCGCTGCTTTGGTTTATAATTTTTATGACAGCTTTGGTAAGAAGGGTGAGCCGATGACTTATACTATCGGTAACAACCCAACTCAAGTTTACTATGATCCAGCTAATCCTGATTGGCAAAAATACATTGCAGGTGTCATGAAATCAGCTATGGACCGTATGGGATTTGATGGTTGGCAAGGTGATACAATTGGTGACAACCGTGTGACAGATTATGAGCACCGTCACAGCACAGACGAAGCTGACTCACACATGATGTCTGATTCATATGCATCATTTATTAATGCCATGAAAGCCCTTATTGGTGAGAACTATTACATCACAATCAATGATGTCAATGGCGGTAATGATGATAAATTAGCCAAGGTACGTCAAGATGTTGTTTATAATGAGCTCTGGACAAACGGTGGTTCAGTGCTTCCAGGACGTATGCAAGTTGCCTATGGGGATTTGAAAGCACGCATTGATATGGTCCGCAATAAAACTGGTAAATCACTTATCGTCGGTGCCTACATGGAAGAACCAGGTATTGATTATACTGTTCCTGGCGGAAAAGCAACTAACGGTGCTGGTAAAGATGCCCTGGCTGGTCAGCCATTGCAGACCGATGCGACCCTTCTGGTAGATGCGACAGTAGCTGCAACTGGTGGTTACCACATGTCCATTGCAGCCCTTGCCAATGCTAATGCAGCTCTAAACGTACTTCAAAGTGCTTATTACCCAACTCAATACCTGAGTGTGGCTAAGGATGCTATTCGTAAGCTTTACAATTACCAACAGTTTATTACTGCTTATGAAAACCTTCTTCGTGGCGAGGGTGTGACTAACAGCATTCAAGCTGTGTCTACCAAGAATGTTGCTGGTGAAATCCTTTCTAAAGATGCGCTAGGTGTGACAGGAAATCAAGTTTGGACATTTGCTAAATCAGGAAAAGGTTTCTCAACTGTTCAAATGATTAACATGATGGGTATCAATGCGGGCTGGCATAATGAAGAGGGGTATGCGGATAATAAAACACCGGATGCACAAGAAAATCTCACAGTTCGTCTTAGCATAGCAGGTAAAACAGCTCAAGAAGCCGCTAAGATTGCCAATCAAGTCTATGTGACATCACCAGATGATTGGGCAACTTCAAGCATGAAGAAGGCACAAGCAAGCCTTGAAACAGATGACAATGGTCAACCAGTCCTTGTCATTTCAGTTCCTAAGTTGACTCTCTGGAACATGCTTTACATCAAGGAAGACACAAGAGCAACACCGATAGCACCAGTTGTCTTAAAACCAGTTACTAACCAAGCTGGTAAGAAAGCAGATAATACCGTAACAGCTGAAGCAAGTTCAGAAACAGCTAAATCCGAAAATACAACAGTAAACAAAGGTTCAGAAGTTTCTACAGATGTGAAACCGATTGTTGAACATGTTCAACCAGATGAAACAATGCAACCAGCACCATCAGTTGATACACTCATAAAATCAGCAGCTATCCCAGTATCTATGGAATCAGAAGCACCATTTGATGAGAAAGATGGAGACCTGGTATCTAACTCTGGTCAAGGAGCGCTAGAATCAGCTTCAGTAAATACACTAGCTTCGGAGGCCCTAAGCTTAGCGACTTCAGAAGCATCATCAGACATTTTAGAAAGTGCAACGGTATCATCAGCAACCTCAGTCAGCACAAGGGCTTCAGCATCTTCAATATCTGAATCAGAGCCTGCAAGCAGTGCCATGGTCTCAGAGTCGGCCATTGCAACGACAACAGTCGTTTCGGAATCACATGTAGTTGCTGAACCAGTCCTTTCATTGACAGAATCAGAGAGTCAAGTGAGCCCTTCAGAAGCGACTTCGGAGACATCAGAAACAGTCAGTACATCAGAGGAAGTCATCCTTGGTGGACTATCAGAAAACATCAATAGTTGGAATAGATTCCCTGATTCTCCACGTGTATCGGAATCCTTGCCAAGTACTTCAGAAACAATCACAGAAGCAGCGTCGCTCTTTAGCAATTATGCAAGATATTCAGAAACAGCAAGCTCAGAAGTTCATTCTATGGTAGCAGCATCTTCAGAAGCTTCTATTGAAAAATTAGCAGTATCTATTTTAAAGGATACTGAGGGTGGTTTATATGATGCAAGGACAATTAGAAATATTGTTGAGATGATTGATAGCATCACGACAAATGTTCGTTACACTCATGGGACCCTTCAAGAAGTTGCTAACACAGCCTCATCAGATAACACCTACAGTGGTAGTCAAAATCTTAATGTTGCCAATAAAACCACAACACAAAAAGGTGACAAAGGAACGACAGAAGGTCTCAAAGAGACAATTGTCAAAACAGCAAAATCTCATAAGTGGGGGGAACATGCTGTGGCTATCCTTACAGCCATTGTTCTAGCAGGTGCAGCCGCACTGGCAGCCCTTCGTAATTTCTTGATGTCAAAAAAAGATAACAAATAATAGGTAAAACTCTTTGTGCCAACAAGGAGTTTTCTTTGGGTAGACTGCTATTTTTCTGAAAATTGTGATACAATAGAAATAGTTTGAATATTGTGTCAAAGGAGAGCCAATGATTACTGCAAATGATATCGTAAAGGCTAACGAAGTCTTAAAAAACGTAGTGGAACGTACACCACTAGATTTTGATCGCTATTTGTCTGAAAAATACGGAGCAACCATCTATATTAAAAAAGAAAACATGCAAAAGGTGCGCTCTTTCAAATTGCGTGGAGCCTACTATGCCATCCATCAGTTAAGCGATGAGGATAAGGCACGTGGTGTGGTTTGTGCTTCAGCCGGCAACCATGCTCAAGGGGTTGCTTATACTTGTAATGAGATGAAGATTCCGGCAACCATCTTTATGCCAGTGACAACGCCTCACCAAAAAATTGGTCAAGTCCGTTTCTTTGGTGGCAAGTTTGTAACAATCAAATTGGTGGGAGATACCTTTGATGCTTCTGCCCAAGCAGCACAGGAATATACCAAGTCTGAAGGCATGACTTTCATTGCTCCATTCGACGATTATAATGTCCAAGCGGGTCAAGGAACAGTTGCTTATGAAATTTATGAGCAGGCTCAAGAGGAGGGTGTTTCCTTTGATAGTATCTTGGTTCCAGTAGGTGGTGGTGGTCTCATCTCTGGTGTTTCTACTTATATCAAAGATGTGGCACCATCTATGGAGGTTATCGGTGTTGAAGCTAGTGGCGCTCGTAGCATGAGAGCAGCTTTTGACCGTGGCTATCCTGTAAAACTCGAAGAAATCGATAAATTTGCGGATGGGATTGCTGTCCAAAAGGTGGGAACCAAAACTTACGAGGTGGCTCGTAAACATGTGGATCGCCTCTTGGGTGTTGATGAAGGGCTGATTTCAGAAACCTTAATTGATATGTACTCTAAAGTTGGTACCATTGCAGAACCTGCAGGTGCAGCTTCTGTAGCGGCCCTTGAAGTGATTAAAGATGAGATTAAGGGAAAAACCATCGTTTGTATCATCTCAGGAGGTAACAATGACATCAACCGTATGCCAGAGATGGAAGAACGTGCCCTTATTTATAATGGCATCAAGCACTATTTTGTGGTTAATTTCCCACAACGTCCAGGTGCCCTTCGTGAATTTGTAAATGATATCTTGGGACCAAATGACGACATCACTCGTTTTGAGTACATCAAACGTGCCAATAAAGGCAAAGGTCCAGTTCTTATTGGCGTGGCTCTTAGTGATAAGAATGATTATGACGGCTTGCTTGAACGTCTTTCGGACTTTGACCCAAGTTACATTAATCTTCACGGTAATGAAACACTTTACAATATGCTTGTCTGAGGACAGGTTTACCTAAGGAGAAAAGAACCGACGAAAGTTGGTTTTTTCTATTTGTAAATAGAAAAAAATCTTGTTTCCAATCAAAAACCCTCAGTATTTCTACTGAGGGCTATTGTCGTTATTCGATAATTAAGAGTCCATCTTTGATGGCGAATGGATTGTCTTTGTTAATATGGTCGTAGAACATGATACCGTTAGTATGGTCAATTTCGTGTTGGACAACGATTGAATTGTAGCCACGGAATTTGATGCGTTTCTTTTCACCTTCTTTGTTGAAGTATTCAACGGTTACACGTGCGTGGCGAACAACATAGCCAGGGACATCACGGTCTACTGAAAGGCATCCTTCTCCCTCACCTAGGGCAGCATCCTGAACAGAATGGGCAACGACTTTAGGGTTGTACATAATCTCTTGAAGGCTGTAGGCCTCTTTTGGTGGATTGCCTTCAGCGTCTTCAGGATTTGGAACGAGAACGGCGATAATACGTTTTGAAATATCTAATTGTGGGGCTGCTAGACCGACACCTCCACGAAGCCCCATTTTTTCAGCAATGATAGGATCCTGTGAATTACGAAGAAATTGCATCATTTTTTCACCCAGGATAATATCTTCATCTGAAAGTGGAAGGGTTACGTCTTCAGCGACAGCACGCAAGGTTGGGTTACCTTCACGAATGATATCATTCATATCAATCATATGGCTGGCGCGGATAATTTTAGTTTGAGCGTCCATTTATTTACCTCTATTTTCTTTGATTTACTTGTTTATAACTATAGCACAAAAGGGGTGAAAATTAAACCATCAAGGGTTCAGCGAAAGCTTTTTCTAATCAATAAAAGCTAGTGTTTCCAAGGTCTGTCGCTGTAAGATACCATAGGTCTTAAAGGCTACCTTTTCAATGATTCCTTGGTCGATAAACTGTTTGATGACTCTTTGGACATGGCGGTAGCTAGTCCCAAAACTGGCTGCTAAAATAGATGGCGACAGTTGGAAGTTACCCTCTTCCTCAATACTCAAGATGTGGGTAGCCAAACGCTCCCTGACAGGGTAGCTAACATTTCTTGAGGCAGTAATACCTTGCTTATGTAGTGCCATTGCTAGGTTACGTCCAATTTGATAGAGAAAAACTGGGTCTTCGAGGAGCGATTCTTTATCATTTAATGGCAGTTGAACTGCCTGAACGTCTTCGAGGGCAATGACTGAGGAACCCGCTAATTGATTAGTCATGAGTTCAACGTCTCCCAGTAGCTGTGGTTGGTGAAGCATTTCTAGGATATGTTCTTTACCATTGGATAGGGAGCGAACAATTTTTACTCTACCTGATAAAATGTAGGTTAGCTCAGTGATAGCTTGCCCTTGTGTGCATATGTAGTCGCCTTTCTGAAAGGTGACCTTTTGTAATTGATTAAGGTAGGCTGCAGGAAAGACCTGGTCAAGCTGAGGTCTTGTAGTGGGATTAGGCATATGTCTCCTTTTTAGGACCTAGGTCCTATTTTTTTAGCTCTTCTTAGATTATAATGAAAAAATAACTATCAGACAAGTAAAGAAAGGATGATCTTATCCCGATATTATGACAAAAATTTTAGAAAAAATAAGCCTGCTTGGGCTATCTTTGCTTTTGATTTCGGCCTTCTCGATTTCAACCGCTCTACCACCTATGTTGGACTACTATAGTCCAACCTATACTGCTTCTCAAGTCGAGCTTTTAGTGTCTGTTCCTTCATTTTCTGTAGTGGCTATGCTCTTACTTAACCCTTTGGTTGACAAATGGTTAAATGACAGACAATTGATTATGACAGGTTTAATCTTACTAAGTAGTGCTGGAATCTTCCCCTTCTTTGTTCAATTGTATCCACTTGTTTTACTGTCACGTCTTATTTTTGGAATGGGTATCGGTTTAATCAATGCCAAGGCTATTTCTATCATTAGTCAGCGTTATCAGGGCAAAGAGAGGGTTCAGATGCTTGGGATTCGAGGTTCCGTGGAATTGATTGGTGGGGCATCGTGTTCCCTTTTGGTTGGACAATTACTGAAAATTCATTGGACACTTGCTTTTCTTATCTATGGTTTTGGTTTTATCATCCTAGCCATGTACCTCCTCTTTGTACCACCAATGGAGCAGACAGAGAAGAAAGAGGCACAAAAAAGTAAACAAGGTCTGGATAAAAAAGATTTGGCTATGATTTTAGGTATGGCCCTCTTAGCAGGCTTTGTGATTTGCATTAATTCATCGATTAGTTTGCGCGTGCCCCTGTTTCAAATTGATGGTAAGACCATTGCAAGTGGTCAATCAGCTCTGGTCCTTAGTTTGGAGCAGGGAATTGGGATTGTAGCTGGACTTAGTTTTGCCTCACTAATCGGTCACATTAAGCACCGTCTCTTGCCAATGGCGCTGTTTTGCCTATCTACTTGCCTACTTGGAATATCCCTAGCTAACAACTTGCTGATATTGATTCTGTTTTCTGTTGGTGTTGGTTTCTTTTACAATATTGTTTTGACCATTATCTTTAACCGTCTTTCTGAACGTGTTACTAGAAATTTGCTGAATAAGGCGACGGCTTATGTTCTCCTAGGATGCAACTTAGGCTCAGCCGTATCTCCTTATGTTTTAAAATTGTTGGCACTGGTCTCTCCAAGTTTTAGTTGGATTTTCCTAGCTTATGCTGTGGTCAGTTTTCTACTTTTCCTAGGATTCCTTCTGAATTCAAAAATGGTCAAAAAAGCCTAGGCCATGAAAGTCTTAAACAGGGAATCTTACGATTGACAAAGATTAGTAGATAAGCTAAAATAGAGAGGTCGTAAAGACAAACCAACTCTTTCTTGGTTTTAGGAGAGCCAATCCTAAGACTCGGATGGAGCAAAAAAAGGAGAAAAAACATGGCAATCTCAAAAGAGAAAAAAAATGAAATCATTGCACAATACGCACGTCACGAAGGTGACACTGGTTCAGTAGAGGTTCAAGTTGCTGTACTTACTTGGGAAATCAACCACCTTAACGACCACATCAAACAACACAAAAAAGACCACGCTACTTACCGTGGTTTGATGAAAAAAATCGGTCACCGTCGTAACTTGTTGGCATACCTTCGCCGCACAGACGTTAACCGTTACCGTGAGTTGATCAGCTCACTCGGACTCCGTCGTTAATAACGATACTAAGGGCGTAGAAAATCCGTATGAAAATAGGGAAACGACGTCGTGTTCAAGGAACACAAGGAGTTTCATCTTTTTCACTAGGATTTTAGCCCGAGTTCAAAACAGCTCTCTAGACTCAGAGGGCTGTTATTTTTGTCTTTTGGTTTATGTTTAATTCAAGATACAAAGGCCGTCAAAAGCACAAAGCAAAAATAGGAAAATTGACGAAGAAACCTCAGTTTCTAGGAAATTTTATCTTTTTTGCCAAGTGCTTAGGCCGTGTTCGATTGAATACAAAAAAGTTAAGTTACTCTGTTATAGGGTAGCTTTTCTTTTTCACTAGGATTTTAGCCCGAGTTCAGGGGAGGGTGTATTCCTCTCAAAATGTCGTTTACAATTAGTAACAATGACTTAAACATAAAACAAAAATGACCTCCAGATTTTAGGTCTGGAGGCATCTTCTATGTTAAGATTTTTTTGATGAGTGTTTGAAATTGAGGAAGTTGATGAATGGCATTTCCAATAAGAATACCTAACATATTTAAGACAATATCTCCTAAATCAAATATTCCCATATGCCCAAAGTATTGAATGGATTCGATAGAAAATAGGGCAATAAGGCAAAGCAGTAGGTTACTTAACCGTGAAGGGAAGAGGAGCCCTAGAGGAATAAACATTAGTAGGTTCATGATGGGAACAAAGTGGCTTCCCCAGTACAGTTCTCGGGCGAAAGAAAGGGGGTTAAGCGAGAGGCCTTGTAGGCCGATATTTTTCAAAAAAAGCAGATAAAAGAGGGCTATAAAGTAAATCAGATAGAGTAAGAATAAAGTCTGCTTTTTAAGTTTTCTAGTCAGGAGGAGTTTCAAGAAGGCGTAGATGACATAACTCAGCAAAACGATGATTACAATGTTAAGTAGAACTTGAAAATAGAAGCCATAATGGGCGATGTAATGAACGTACTGTTCGAGATGGCCTCTGTAAAACCAGTAAGATAAGCCGAATGAAACGATTCCGAGTAAGATGTCACCCAATGATTTTAATCCTTTTGCCATCGTAAGCCTCCTTTTGCATGTGATGAGTACACATTATATCAAAAAATCGTTTAAAGAAAGTTAAGAAACTGTAACGAAAATTTGGTAAAATAAATGGATAAGGCAAATTCAAAGACTAAAAAAGGACTTTGAAACAGCATTTCTACTTTTGACTAACAATTTAATATTTTTTGTAAACAAGCTGTGAAAGCTTATAAAACAATTAAATTTTAAAAATTAGGAGTCAACATCTTGTTTCAATATTATTAAAATGTTATTATATAGTAGTGAATTTTTAACATAAAAAGGAGTTCGTCTTATGAATAAAAAGGTTTTGGCGACAGCCGGAATTGCAGCTCTTGCGGTTTCTGCCACAGTTGCTAAAGCTGATGAGGTAACGACAAACGATCAAGCCTCAACAACAGCATCAGTATCATCGACAGCTACACAAGCTGTCCCAACTCAAGCCCAAGTCGAAACGGCTAGAGAACAAGCTAACACTGCTAATCAAGCAGTATCACAACAAGCATCAGTAGTTGCTAATAACGAAGCGACTGTTAACCAGGCGCAAGCAAACCTAGCGACAGCAGATGCCAACTTGCAACAGGCGCAAACAGCAGCCAATGAGGCAAGTCCAGAAGCTATTGCAGCTGCTCAAGGTCAAGTAACTACAGCTGAAAAAGCAGCCAATGACGCTAAGTCAGCAGTTTCTAGTGCTCAATCAGCAGAAAAATCTGCTAAAGCTGCAGCAGACAAGCAACAAGCTGCGGTAAATGCAGACCAAGCTAAGGTCAATGCTAAAGCAACAGAAGTTGCCAATGCTCAAAAATCAGTTGATGCCGCTAAAGCTGCTCTTAATGGTTCTAGTGCTGCTGATGCAGCCTCTAATCAGGCTAAAGCACAGACTGTATTTGATGCAGCAACGGTAGCTGAGAAAAAAGCACAAGAAGAATTGGCAGCCGCTCAGGCAGCTGATAAAGAAAAGGCAACTGCTATTGCAGCTAAAGAAGGGCAATTGACTGCAGATCAAAATGCAGCTAACCAAGCTAAAGCAGCTTATGAAAATGCTCAAACAGTAGCCAATGAAAAAGCAGCCGCCCTTGCAGCCGCTGAAGCAGCTAAGAAAAAAGCAGAAGCTTCAACAGCTACTACAGCCAATGCTCGCCAAAGATTCACAGTATCGTCAGAGTATGTCAATGCTCTTAAGACATATGAGTCAAAAACAGCTACAGCAGCAGAAAAAGCACAAGCTGAACAGACTTTGAAGAACGTTAACAAACGTGATCGTAGTAACAATAGCTACCAAGATAATGAAGCAGATAAAAATGTGACAATCAGTGATTTGAACAATCTTAGTGAAGCTCAAATTACAGATTTGTCATTGTACGCTTCAAGTTTGGTTAACCAAATCCGTACAGCCTTTGGTACAACTCAAACATCTGTATCAAAAGGTAGTGTTTTGGCAGCAGACCGTGTTACAGATGGTTATGTTGCTGACAACTGGGGTTGGGAATCTATCCGTAATAACCAACATGATGGTGCAGCTCTTGACCGTGCTGGTAAGTCTTTCCATAGTGTAAGTATTGGTGAAAACCTCAACACATGGCAAGGTTTGACAGGTCCGTTCACTCTTAATGACCTTAAGAAATATGTATTTGAAGCTATGCTTGACTTCATGTTTAATGGTAGAGAGTGGAACCACGCTCGTTCTATTGCAGGGCTTTTAGCAGATGGAGGCGAAACTTACCTTGGTACAGATGTCAGTGTCGTTGCAGGTGCCTTTAACGTTCACGTTAACAATGTGAATAAAAACTCTACTGGTCCTGATAGTGACTTTGATACGACTAAGATTCCTAATCCATATGAGACTAACCAATCTCAACCAGCTCCAAGCTCAAACCAAACAGCTGCTAAGCAAGCATATGAAGCTGCTAAACAAGCTAATGATCAAGCACAAAGTGATTTAGCAAGCAAGAAAGCAGCCTCTGAGTCTGCAACTCTTAAACTTAATAATACACAATCAGAACTTTCTGCTCTTAAAGCTTCAGCAAGTAAGTTAGCAGCAGCTCAGACTAACCTTTCTGAAAAACAAGCAGCCCTTGCAACAGCCAAATCAGAATTGGAAAAGGCTAACGCTACTGTTGCCAACCTTAATGCTAACGCACAAGAAAAAGCAGCAGCTCTCAGCAAAGCTCAAGCAGCTCTTGATGAAAAACAAGCTGAGCTTCAAACAGCTAAAGCTAATCTTGCAACAAGCTCTGCGACCTTGCAACGTTTGACAAATGCTTATAACGCTGCTAAACAAGACACTGCTAAGAAACAAGCAGCCTTGACACAAGCAAACCAAGCTTTGACAGCTGCTAAGAACCGTGTAGCAGCCCTTACGAATGCTTCAGGTAATCTAGCTAAGGCTAAGGCAGAACGTGCAACAGCCTTCGATAAATTGACTGCGGCGAAAGGTGATCTTTCAGCTGAGCGTGCGAAACTTGTTGAATTGTCAGCTAAACGTGATAAATTAACAAGCGACTATACGACTCTTCAAACTGTCTTTGATAACTATATGAAAGCTAAGGCGGACAAAGAACGTCAAACAGAATTGGCTAAAGAGTTTGCGGACGTCACATCTAAAGGTCTTACACCAGTACCTGTTTATGATGCAGATGGTAAGGTTGTCGCTTTCACAACACAAGAAAAGGCAGCTCAAACAGTAGATCAAATTCCTGTAAGTTATGTTCAAACCAAAGCTGAGAAACAAGCTCCTGTACAAGAAGCAGATAGCTTGCCAGCAACAGGTGAGTCAGCTGCAGCAGGATTTAGCCTTGTAGGTTTCTTTATGACCATCTTGGCCTTCCTTGGTTTTGTTGACAGACGTACACGTCGTAACTAATCATAGACAAAAAAACGGCATCTGCCGTTTTTTTTTTATATATTTGAGAATCTAAAAAAAGTTAAGGTCGAAACCTTAACTTTTTCGTTTTTAACCCAAGAAACGTTTGAGGAATTCCTTGGTACGTTCTTCTTTAGGATTTTCAAAGAGTTGTTCTGGACTCCCTTGTTCAGCGATAACACCCTGATCCATGAAAATGACACGGTCTGAAACGTCACGTGCGAACTCCATTTCATGGGTTACGATAATCATGGTTAAACCAGTTTGAGACAGTTCCTGCATGGTCTTGAGAACTTCCCCAACCATTTCTGGGTCTAGGGCTGAGGTAGGTTCGTCAAATAGGATGGCTTCTGGATTTACAGAGAGGGCGCGAGCGATAGCAACACGCTGTTTTTGTCCCCCTGAAAGTTGTTTTGGTTTAGCTTTCCAGTATTGTTCACCCATGCCAACTTTCTCCAAGTTTGCCTTGGCGATGCTTTCAGCTTCTTTGCGATCACGTTTGAGAACAGTTGTTTGAGCCACGATGGCATTTTCTAAAACGTTGAGGTTTTCAAAGAGGTTGAAGGATTGGAACACCATTCCTAGTTTTTCACGATAAGCAGTAAGATTATAGCCCTTTTCAAGAACATTTTTTCCATGGAAGAGAATCTCACCGCCTGAAGGTGATTCAAGCAAGTTAATGGAGCGAAGGAAGGTTGATTTACCTGAACCTGACGAACCAATAATTGAGATAACTTCCCCTTCTTTAACACTGAGGGAGATATCTTTGAGGACTTCATTTTGTCCGTATGATTTTTTGAGGTTTTTGATTTCTAAAATCGTATCAGTCATTAGTGAGCCCCTCCTTGTGTGTATGTATCTTGGTCAAAGCGGCGTTCTACGTAACGTAAGATACGTGTCACTGTAAAGGTAAGGACAAAGTAGATGGCTGCGATAACAAAGAATGTTTGGAAGTATTGGTAAGTTTGTGTTGCCACAGTATTACCAGCGAAGTAAAGTTCGACAACGGAGATAACGTTCAAAACAGAAGTATCCTTGATGTTGATAACGAATTCATTACCAGTGGCTGGCAAGATGTTACGGATAACCTGTGGAAGAACAATCTTACGCATGGTTTGACCGTGAGAGAAACCAAGAGCAGTTGCGGCTTCGAATTGTCCCTTGTCTACTGCGAAGATACCACCACGAACGATTTCACTCATGTAGGCACCGGTATTAATAGAAACGATAATAACAGCGGCTAGGGTACGGTCAATATTGATACCAAAGGCTTGGGCAGTACCGTAGTAGATAACCATAGATTGTACAATCATTGGCGTACCACGGAAAACTTCGATATAGACATTAAGAACCCAACCGAAGAGTTTTTGGAGCAAGGCCACCAATTTATTCGCAGCCTTTGGAGCTGTGCGGTAAACACCGATCATAAGACCGATGAAAGTACCCACAACTGTACCGATAATTGAGATAAGAAGGGTAATTCCTGTACCACGTAAGAATTGTGGCCAGTTTTTACTTAGAATAGTTGCCATTTGGCTAAAGAAGCCAGTCTTCTTTGTTTCATCATGTTTTTCAGCAGGCTGAATACTAATGATGTGGTTCATGAGTTTAGCTCGGTCATCTTGACTAATAGTGGCAAGGACCTTATTAACTTGAGTGAGTGTTTCTGTATCGTCCTTACGAAGACCAACGGCAATCGAAATGTCGTCGTTAGAGACCTTGAATCCGTCACCTTTTTTGAGAGCTATCATCTTATAAGTTGAGCTAGCTGCCTCAGCTGTAAGTGCTTCAGGTCTCTCAGAGATATACCCATCAATAATGCCAGAAGATAGCGCTTGACGCATGGCACCAAAGTCACTCATGGGTGTTTGTTTATCAACATTTGGAATTTGTGTGATTAGGTCTACCAAGTAGTTTCCCTGTTGGGCAGTAATCTTGGCCCCCTTGAAATCGTCAATCGTTTTTGCATTGGCATACTTACCTTTTGCATCGACCACAACTACAGGTTCACTCGTATAGTAGCTATCTGAGAAGTTGATTTCTTTACGGCGTTCAGCAGTTGTACTCATACCTGCAACAATCATATCAATCTTACTAGATGTGAGGGCAGGGATGAGACCGGTCCATGCTGTTTTGACGACTAAAGGTTTCTTACCTTGAGCTTCAGCGATTTTTTTAGCGATTTGCACGTCATAACCGTTGGCATACTGTTTTGTTCCTTCAATTGGAACAGCTCCATTTGAGTTATCGTCCTGTGTCCAGTTAAAAGGTGCGTAGGCAGCCTCCATCCCGACACGGAGATACTCGTCTGCTTGAGCGCTTGATACCCCACCAAAAATGAGAAGAAGTGCTGCAAAGCAGGCTACAATAATTTTTTTCATTGAAACAATGTCTCCTATAAAAATGTCATTCCTTACTATTTTACAGGAAATTAGGACTGATGACAATAAGTTAAGACTAGAAAGAAACTGTATATCAGGATTGTCTTTAAATACAGTTGCTAATTTGATATAATGGGAAGGACAATTTAGAGCCTTACTCACTATTAGTGTGATAAGACTAACATTTTAAAACGGAGTGAATTATGCAAACGGCACAGTATATTATTGAATTACTAAAAGCGGTTTTTCTAGGGGTTGTTGAAGGAGTCACTGAGTGGTTGCCTATTTCGTCAACAGGTCACTTGATTTTGGTTAATGAATTCTTGAACTTGAGACAAAGTAAAGCCTTCATTGATATGTTTAATATCGTTATTCAGCTTGGAGCTATTCTGGCGGTTATGGTCATCTACTTTAAACGTTTGAATCCCTTCCAACCTGGTAAGACAGCACGTGAAGTGCAATTGACTTGGCAACTTTGGCTTAAGGTAGTCATTGCTTGTATCCCTTCAGCTTTCATTGGACTCTTTTGGGATGATTGGATGGAAGCTCACCTCAGTAATTTCCTTGTTGTAGCCATCATGTTGGTGGTTTACGGGATTGCCTTTATTTGGATTGAGGACCGTAATCGACGTGTTGAACCTAAGGTAACCGATTTGGCACGAATGTCTTACAAGACAGCTTTCTATATCGGTCTTTTCCAAGTTTTGAGTATCATCCCAGGGACAAGCCGTTCAGGTGCTACTATTCTTGGGGGTATCATCGTTGGTACTAGCCGTAGCGTAGCTGCTGACTTTACTTTCTTCCTTGGTATTCCAACCATGTTTGGTTACAGTGGGCTTAAGGCGGTTAAGTACTTTATTGACGGAAATACTTTGACAGGTGGACAAGTAGCTATTCTCTTGGTAGCTAGTGTGACAGCCTTTGTTGTCAGCTTGTTTGTCATTCGCTTCTTGATGAACTACATTAAGAAACATGACTTCACAGTTTTCGGGAAATACCGTATTGTACTTGGTATTATCGTGCTTCTCTATGGAGCGATCAAACTTATTTTTGGATAAATAAACTGAAAAGGACATCGATTGAAGTCCTTTTTATCTGGTCTAGAGATTATTTATTGAGGAGTTTTCCAAAGATAAGATAAGCTAGTGTCCAAAGGACCAGTCCGCAGGTTAAGAAACTCGCTAGGATTTTCAAGAAGTCCACGACATTATGCAAGGGATACCATCCAGATAAACATAGAATTGGAAGGATGGTAACACACATGATTGAGAAGTGAAGCAGTGATTGTTGTCTGAGTGTCAAACGGTTATCGTCGTAAATGGGAGCAGTTGCTAGTATGATGGCGACAATTAGCCCCGTAAGAAAGGTAGATTTGTTTACTTGATGAGGTTGCCCGGATAAGTAGAGAAAAAGCGTCAAAAAACTCGTTATTCCTCCAGCAATGCTAGCTCGAAGCCATCCTTTTTTATAGGTAGTCATGGTCATCACCTCCAACTATATATCCACTTTTATTATACTCCTTTCTAGGATAGATGACGGCTATAAAAAGGGAAATTCAGGTCTTTGCTAGCATTAGAGAATTTTTAGAAAAGCCTCTTAAAATAAGATCTAAACTTGCTCAGAAATTGCTATCTCTTGGCTTTTCTAGTATAATGAAATAACTACTCGTGCGAGGTTTTTTACATATGGAAATGAAACAAATAAGCGAGACAACTCTAAAAATCATGATTACCATGGAAGATCTTGAAGAGCATGGTATGGAGTTGAAAGATTTCTTGATTCCCCAGGAAAAAACAGAGGAATTTTTCTACACTGTTATGGATGAGTTGGACTTGCCAGATAACTTTAAAAATAGCGGAATGCTGAGCTTTCGTGTCACGCCACGCAAGGACCGTGTGGATGTTTTCGTAACCAAATCAGATATTAAGGAAGAGCTTGACTTCAACGATTTGTCTGACATGGATGAGTACTCTGGCCTTTCTCCAGAAGAGTTCCTCAAGGCTCTTGAAGGAAACTTCATGGATAAGGGAGATATTGAGGCTCACCATAAGCTTGAAGAACTCGAAAAGACTTTGGAAGAAGTTGATAAGTCAATGACAGAACCTAGCAAAGAAGAAGCTGAGGAAAACATTCGTGAAGATTATACCCACTACGTCTTGGCTTTCTCTGATTTTGATCAAGTGGTGACCTTTACGCAAGGCTTGAAGGATGTGCCTGTAGAAGGTTCTGAGCTTTATAAACTTGGCGATGTCTACTATATGACAATCCTTCTTTACTTGGCCGATGAGCCTGATTACTACGCGAACAATATGTATGCGCGTTTCCTTGAATATGCAAATGTGGCAGATCGCACACGTGCCTACCTACAAGAGCATGCAATAATCTTGATGGAAGAGGACGCCTTACCGGTATTACAAGCAACGAAATGGAGCTAAGATATGCCTTGGACAATTAACTATATTTTTGTCTTGATTGGGGCTTTTTTAATCGCTGTTGTGACGACCCCTATAGTTCGCTCTTTGGCCTTTCGTGTCGGAGCCGTTGACAATCCAAATGCTAGACGTATTAATAAAAAACCAATGCCTAGTGCAGGTGGTTTAGCCATTTTGTTGTCTTTTGTATTATCAACCTTGGTGTTCATGCCCATGGTCATCCATAAGGAAATCTGGCATATTTCATATATTAGGTACATTCTACCCGTTGTCGTGGGGGGGGCTATCGTCGCATTGACAGGCTTTATTGATGATATTCTAGAATTAAAGCCTCTGCCTAAGATGATTGGTATTATGACCGGAGCAATCGTCGTGTGGGCTTTTACGGACTTCCGATTTGATAGCTTTAAGATTCCTTTTGGTGGTCCTATGATTTATTTTGGGCCAGTATTGACCTTGATTTTAACGGTATTATGGATTACTGCCATCACCAATGCTATTAATCTGATTGATGGTTTGGACGGTTTGGTCGGAGGAGTTTCCATCATTTCCCTTATGACGATGGGGGTAATTTCTTATTTCTTCCTCTATGATACTGATATTTTCTTGACCATGACCATCTTTGTCTTGGTGGCGGCTATTGTTGGCTTTTTCCCTTATAACTATCACCCTGCTATTATTTATCTCGGTGATACGGGGGCTCTCTTTATTGGTTTTATGATTGGTGTCTTATCGCTTCAGGGTTTGAAAAATGCAACGGCTGTAGCGATTTTATCGCCAGTTATTATCCTTGGGGTACCGATTGTAGATACGGTGGTGGCCATTGTCCGTCGTAAGTTGTCTGGGCGTCCAGCTATGGAAGCTGACAAGATGCACTTACACCACCGACTTTTAGCTATGGGGTTCACTCATCGAGGAGCTGTTCTAGTAGTCTATGCTATCGCTATCCTATTTTCATTGATTGCCCTCTTGCTCAATGTTTCTAGCCGTCTAGGTGGTATTCTCTTACTGTTAAGCTTGATATTGGGAATGGAAATTCTGATTGAAGGGCTTGAGATTTGGGGCGTTGGTCGGACACCACTCTTTAATCTCTTGAAATTTATCGGGAATAGCGACTATCGTCAAGCGACCATGTTGAAATGGAAGCAAGAACGAAAAAAATAAACATTTGAAAAGCCAAGTAATGGCTTTTTTGTTATAATGATTCTAATTAAGGAAGATGGAATTTGTTTCCTATTTTCCAGAAAATAGCAATGCTGTTTTCAAAAATAATGGTATTTTGCGAGCTAAGTCTCGCTGTATATATGAAAAAGGAGTATACAATGTCTGTACTTGAAATCAAAAATCTTCATGTTTCTGTTGAAGATAAGGAAATCTTGAAGGGTCTCAATTTGACCCTTAAAACGGGTGAGATTGCTGCCATCATGGGTCCTAACGGAACAGGTAAATCTACCCTCTCAGCTGCTATCATGGGTAATCCAAACTATGAGGTTACAGAAGGTGACATCCTTTTTGATGGTGAAAGCATCCTTGACTTGGAAGTTGACGAACGTGCACGTCTCGGTCTTTTCCTTGCCATGCAATACCCAGCTGAAATTCCAGGGATTACGAATGCTGAGTTCATCCGTGCGGCTATGAACGCTGGTAAAGAAGATGAGGATAAGATTTCTGTCCTTGATTTCATCACTAAATTGGATGAGAAAATGGAATTACTTGGTATGCGTGAAGAAATGGCTGAGCGTTACCTTAATGAAGGTTTCTCAGGTGGTGAGAAGAAACGTAACGAAATTCTTCAATTGCTCATGTTGGAACCTAAATTTGCCCTTCTTGATGAAATTGACTCAGGTCTTGATATTGATGCCCTTAAAGTAGTTTCAAAAGGGGTTAATGCCATGCGTGGTGAAGGTTTTGGTGCCATGATTATCACTCACTACCAACGTCTCTTGAACTACATCACTCCAGATGTGGTACACGTGATGATGGAAGGGAAAGTGGTTCTTTCAGGCGGTCCTGAATTGGCTGCTCGTCTTGAGCAAGAAGGGTATGCGAAAATCGCTGAAGAGCTCGGCTACGAGTACCACGAAGAAGCTTAAGTCAGTTACTCGAAATAACTAGAAAAGGAGTAACCTATGTCAAAAGAATCTATTATCGCTTTTTCTCAAGCAAAAGCAGAGCCACTCTGGTTGCAAGACCTTCGTCAAGCAGCCTTTGATAAGCTTGAAAGCTTGGATCTTCCAAGAATTGAGCGTGTAAAATTCCATCGTTGGAATCTCGGTGATGGCACGCTTACTGAAAATGAACCATCAGCCAATGTGCCTGACTTTACAGCGCTCGGAAACAACCCTAAATTGGTTCAAGTAGGAACAAATACTGTTCTTGAACAATTGCCAGCTGACTTGATTAGCCAAGGTGTGGTCTTCACAGACCTTACAACTGCTCTTGAGGAAATCCCAGAAGTCGTTGAAGCCTTCTTTGGTAAGGCCGTAGCCTATGATGAGGACAAATTGGCAGCTTATAACTATGCCTACTTCAATAGTGCAGCGGTCCTTTACGTGCCAGATAATGTCGAAGTTGATTTGCCAGTTGAGGGCTATTTCTACCAAGATGGGATTTCAAATGTTCCGTTTAACAAACACATTTTAATTATAGCTGGTAAAAACAGTAAATTGACTTACCTTGAACGTTTTGAAACCCTAGGTGAAGCGACTGAAAAAGCCAGTGCTAATATTTCTGTAGAAGTTATTGCTCAAGACGGTGCCCAAGTTAAGTTTGCGGCCATTGACCGTTTGGGTGAAAATGTGACAACCTATATCAGTCGTCGAGGACGTATCGGTCGTGATGCGAGTCTTGATTGGGCTCTTGGTATTATGAACGAGGGTAATGTCATTGCAGACTTTGATAGTGACTTGATTGGTGATGGTAGCCATGCTAATCTTAAGGTTATCGGACTTTCATCTGGCCGTCAGGTTCAAGGGATTGATACTCGTGTGACTAACTATGGTAACAACTCTGTGGGTCATATCCTACAACATGGGGTTATCTTAGAACGTGGTACCTTGACTTTCAATGGTATTGGTCACATTGTCAAAGGTGCTAAGGGTGCTGATGCGCAACAAGAAAGCCGTGTGCTCATGCTTTCAGACAAGGCCCGTTCAGACGCTAACCCAATCCTTTTGATTGATGAAAATGAAGTTACAGCAGGACATGCCGCTTCAATCGGTCAGGTGGATCCAGAGGATATGTACTACCTCATGAGTCGTGGACTTGATCAAGACACTGCAGAACGTTTGGTTATTCGTGGCTTCTTGGGAGCAGTTATCACTGAAATCCCAGTTAAAGAAGTGCGTGACGAGATGATTTCTGTAACAGATACCAAACTAAACAAACGTTAGGAACTATCGACACAGATAGTCTAACTTATGATATATCTAGATAGGGAGATAAGATGTCAACTTTAGATGCCTATAAGATTCGACAAGATTTTGCCATTTTAGATCAAGTAGTTAATGATGAGCCCTTGGTGTACTTGGATAATGCAGCGACGACTCAGAAACCTCAAGTAGTTCTAGACGCCCTTATGGCCTATTATCATGAGGATAATGCCAATGTTCACCGTGGCGTGCATACCTTGGCAGAGCGTGCAACAGCTGCTTACGAAGCTAGTCGTGAAAAGTTACGTCAGTTTATCAATGCGAAAACGACTAAAGAAGTTCTCTTTACACGTGGAACGACAACCGGTCTTAACTGGGTTGGTCGTTTTGCGGAGCAGGTTCTTGAACCAGGAGACGAAGTGCTTATTTCCATTATGGAGCACCACTCCAATGTCATTCCTTGGCAAGAAGCTTGTAAGAAGACGGGTGCTAAGCTTGTCTATGCCTACTTAAAAGACGGTCAGTTGGATATGGAAGACTTGACCAACAAGATTACAGAAAAGACAAAATTTGTAAGTCTGGCTCAGGTTTCTAACGTTCTAGGTTGTATCAATCCTGTGAAGGAGATTGCCCAGCTAGCCCATCAAGTTGGGGCTTATATGGTTGTGGATGGTGCCCAATCTGCCCCTCACATGACCATTGATGTTCAAGATTTGGATTGTGATTTCTTTGCCCTTTCTGGGCACAAGATGTTAGGTCCAACAGGAATTGGTGTGCTTTATGGCAAGGAAGAAATTCTCAACCAGATGAATCCTATTGAGTTTGGTGGTGAGATGATTGATTTCGTCTACGAACAAGAAGCTACTTGGAAGGAACTGCCTTGGAAATTCGAGGCTGGGACACCTAATATTGCAGGAGCTATTGCTCTTGGTGCTGCTGTGGACTACCTCACTAACCTGGGTATGGAAAATGTTCATGCTTACGAGCAAGAATTGGTTGACTATGTTTTGCCTAAGCTTCAAGCAATTGAAGGTTTGACGGTTTATGGCCCAGAAGATCCTAATCAACATACTGGTGTTATTGCCTTTAATATTGATGGACTTCATCCCCATGATGTGGCGACTGCCCTTGATTATGAAGGGGTGGCCGTGCGCGCAGGTCACCACTGTGCCCAGCCGTTGATCACTCATTTAGGTATTTCATCAGCTGCCCGTGCAAGCTTCTATGTTTACAATACCAAAGAGGATTGTGACAAGCTTGTGGAGGCAATTCTTGCGACGAAGGAGTTTTTCAATGGCACTCTCTAGACTAGATAGTTTATATATGGCTGTTGTGGCCGACCACTCTAAGAGCCCTCACCATTATGGTGTTTTGCCTGATGTGGAGCAACTTCAACTGAATAATCCGACTTGTGGAGATGTTATCAATCTGTCAGTCAAATTTGATGGGGACGTGATTGAAGACATTGCCTTTGCTGGCGATGGTTGTACCATTTCGACAGCCTCATCAAGTATGATGACGGATGCTGTTATTGGTAAGACTAAGGCAGAAGCTTTAGAACTGGCGGAAATTTTCTCGCTCATGATTCAAGGAGAACATGACATCAATACAGATAAATTAGGTGAAGCTAAGCTCTTGGCAGGAGTTTCCAAATTTCCACAACGTATCAAATGTGCAACCCTCTCTTGGAATGCTCTCAAAAAGGCTATAGAGAGAAGCGAGCTTTAAAATAAGAAAACTAATCAACCCTTTAAAAAAGGAAAATACTATGACTGAAACAAATGAAAAAGTAGAACCAAAACCCATTGATCTTGGGGAATATAAATACGGTTTCCATGATGATGTGACACCAGTCTTTTCAACAGGAAAAGGAATCAGTGAAGACGTGGTTCGTGCCATGTCTGCTGAAAAAGGGGAACCTGAGTGGATGCTTGAATTCCGCTTGAAATCATTGGAAACCTTTAACAAAATGCCTATGCAAGAGTGGGGACCAGACCTTTCTGAAATCGACTTTGATGACTTGACCTATTTCCAAAAAGCGTCAGACAGACCTGCTCGTGACTGGGAAGATGTTCCTGAAAAAATCAAGGAAACCTTTGAACGTATTGGTATCCCCGAAGCTGAACGTGCTTACCTAGCAGGGGCTTCGGCTCAGTATGAATCAGAAGTGGTTTACCACAATATGAAAGAAGAGTACGATAAGTTGGGAATCATCTTTACGGATACAGACTCAGCTCTTAAAGAGTACCCAGAACTCTTCAAGAAGTACTTCTCAAAACTGGTTCCTCCAACAGATAACAAATTTGCGGCCCTTAACTCAGCCTTCTGGTCAGGCGGTACCTTTATTTATGTGCCAAAAGGTGTTAAGGTAGATATCCCACTTCAAACCTACTTCCGTATTAACAATGAAGCTACGGCTCAGTTTGAACGCACACTCATCATCGTTGATGAAGGGGCCAGCGTTCACTATGTGGAAGGCTGTACGGCACCAACCTATACTTCAGCCAGCCTTCATGCGGCTATCGTTGAAATCTTTGCGCTTGAAGGAGCCTATATGCGTTATTCAACCATTCAAAACTGGTCAGATAGCGTCTATAATTTGGTAACCAAACGTGCTACTGCTAAGAAAAATGCGACTGTTGAGTGGATTGACGGTAATCTTGGTGCTAAGAAAACAATGAAGTACCCATCAGTTTACCTAGATGGTGAAGGTGCGCGTGGGACTATGCTTTCTATCGCCTTTGCCAATGCTGGTCAGCACCAGGACACAGGAGCTAAGATGATCCATAATGCGCCACACACATCATCATCTATTGTCTCTAAATCAATTGCCCGTAATGGTGGTAAGGTTGACTATCGTGGCCAAGTAACTTTCAATAAGGACTCTAAGAAATCTGGTTCTCACATTGAATGTGACACGATCTTGATGGATGATTTATCTAAGTCAGATACGATTCCATTTAATGAAATTCACAACTCACAAGTGGCTTTGGAACACGAAGCCAAAGTTTCTAAAATTTCTGAAGAGCAACTCTACTATCTCATGAGTCGTGGTCTTTCCGAACAAGAAGCTACTGAAATGATTGTCATGGGATTTGTAGAACCATTTACCAAAGAGCTTCCAATGGAATATGCTGTTGAGCTTAACCGCTTGATTAGTTATGAAATGGAAGGATCAGTTGGGTAAGAAGTAAGCTTGTGTATAAATACAGAGTAAACTGAGAATTTAGTTCAAAACAAAAAAGGTTAAGATAGGCATCTTAGCCTTTTTTGTTGGCATTGATTGTAAATCGCCTATGTATAGCGAAGCAAGAGCTATAAATGCATCATTTTTGGGATATTTCGAGTCTTTTTAAAGACAAAAATGACTGAATTGTCGAATTATTAAGAATTACGTCTTTACTTTAGCTTATTTTGAGGTATAATTATACACGAAAGTAAATTTTTTATTGGAGGAGGTTTCTTATAATTATGATTAAGAAACGTAACTTTAAGAGTATTGTAGCCGTTGGAGTAATTACTTTAGCTTCTGCAACACTTCTTGCTGCTTGTGGCTCAAAATCAACCTCAAGTAAAGATGAAATTAACTGGTACACCCCTACTGAAATATTGACCCTTGATATTTCTAAAAATACAGATCACTATTCAGCCTTGGCGCTTGGGAACTCAGAAAGTAACTTGCTTCGTGTTGATAAAGATGGAAAGTTGCAACCTGATTTGGCTAAAAAAGTTGATGTGTCAGCCGATGGTTTGACTTATACAGCGACTCTTAGAGATGACTTGAAGTATTCAGATGGTACTAAGCTTACTGCTGAGGACTTTGTCTATACTTGGCAACGTATGGTTGATCCCGCTACAGCTTCTGAGTATGCTTACCTTGCTTCAGATTCTCACCTTGTTAATGCTGCAGACATTATTGCTGGTAAGAAGAGCGTTGATGAATTGGGTGTTAAGGCTGAAGGAAATAAAGTTATCTTTACTTTGTCAAATCCTTCTCCACAATTCAAGAGTCTTTTGTCATTCTCAAACTTTGTTCCACAACATAAGGAATTTGTAGAAAAGACTGGAAAACAATACGGAACGAAGTCTGATAAACAAATTTATTCTGGACCTTTTAAAGTTGAAAATTGGAATGGTACAAGCGGTAGCTTCAAACTTGTCAAAAATGACAATTACTGGGATGCTAAGCACGTTAAAACAAAGACAATCAATATTCAAACGGTTAAAAAACCTGATACAGCCGTCCAAATGTATAAACAAGGTCAACTTGACTTTGCAAATATTTCAAATACGTCTGCTATTTTTAATGCCAATAAGAAAAACAAAGATGTTGTTACAGTTCCAGAAGCAACAACAAGTTATATGACCTATAATGAAACTGGTAAAGTTAAAGGTCTAGATAATCTTAAAATCCGTCAAGCTCTCAACCTTGCTACTGACCGTAAAGGTATTGTCGAAGCTGCGGTTGATACAGGTTCAGTCCCAGCAACTAGTTTTGCACCTACTGGATTGGAAAAATTACCTGATGGTACTGATTTATCTAAATATGTGGCACCTGGCTATAGCTATAACAAGGAAGAAGCAGCTAAGCTCTTCAAAGAAGGTCTTGCTGAAGCTGGTTTAAGTGACTTGAAATTGACAATTACAGCAGATTCAGATTCACCTGTTTCTAAAGCTGCAGTTGATTACATTAAAGAAACTTGGGAAAAAGCTCTTCCTGGTTTGACTGTTGAAGAAAAATTTGTGACATTTAAACAACGTCTTGAAGATACTAAGAATCAAAACTTTGATGTTGCTCTTGTTCTTTGGGGTGGTGACTATCCAGAAGGATCAACATTCTATAGCTTGTTCACTTCAAATTCCGCTTATAACTATGGTAAGGCAAATAGCTCTACATATGACGCAGCCTATGAAAAAGCTATTTCAACGGATGCATTAGATCCAACAGCCGCTGCAAATGATTATAAAGCTGCTGAAAAAGCACTTTATGATGAAGCGATGTATAATCCGATTTACTTCCGATTTACAAAAGGCTTGCAAAATCCTTCAATCAAAGGACTTGTACGTAACTCAACTGGTCTTGATGTTGACTTCACCTATGCTTATAAAGATAAATAGTTGCTATCATTATAATGACAGAGTAAAGTAGAACATTCATCAGCTACTGTATGTACGTTTATCGCAAAATGAACTAAGAAGCTGGCGGCTTTAGTCCCAGCTTCTTTCGTTGTTACATAAAGGAAATTTTATGACGAAATATTTATTGAAAAGGATAGCTATTTTGCTAGTTACCCTATGGGTGGTTGTCACTCTATCTTTCTTCCTAATGCAAGTTATGCCGGGGTCACCATTCAATAATCCCAAATTAACGAATGATATGATTGCGGTTATGAATAAGCAATATGGCTTAGATAAGCCTGTATGGCAACAGTATTTGCAATATCTTTGGAATGTCCTGCACGGTGATTTAGGAACAAGTTATCAGTCTGCAAATCAGCCTGTTAGCATGATGATTAGTCAGCGTTTGGCAGTTTCAGCGCAACTGGGTATTCAAGCCCTTGTCGTTGGGGTATTGTCTGGTCTTTTTGTAGGAGCAGTGTCAGCACGTAATAAAAATAACTGGATTGATAATATCTTGAGCGTGCTATCAACACTCGGTATTTCAGTACCTTCATTCATTATTGGTCTTTTGCTTTTGGATTACCTTGGATTTAAGTGGGGAGTTCTTCCTTTATCTGGATGGGGTTCATTTAGCCAAACGATTTTACCTACTTTAGCTCTTGCTATTCCAGTATTTGCTCAAGTCACCCGTTTTTTCCGTAGTGAAATGATTGAAACCATGAATACTGATTATATTCAACTAGCTAGGGCTAAAGGGTTAACAGCACGTCAAATTAGTAATCGACATGCTTATCGCAATTCAATGATTCCTGTTCTTACCTTAATCGGTCCAATGGCTGCTAATATTTTAACAGGTTCAGCACTCATAGAGCAGATTTTCTCAATTCCTGGAATTGGCCAACAGTTTGTTACCTCTATTCCAACAAAAGATTATCCTGTCATTATGGGAACCACTATCGTTTATGCCGTTATGCTTATGGTAGCTATCCTATTGACAGATATCATTACTAGTTTTGTGGATCCACGTGTCCGTCTGAAGTAAGGAGAGTATCATGGAAGAAAAACAACTATTTAAACTTGTTGGTGCTGGAAATACTGAATCACAAGAAAAAATTGAAAAACCGACTCTCTCTTTTACACAAGATGCTTGGAGACGTCTGAAAAAAAATAAATTGGCGACCATATCCCTTTGGTTTTTAGCCATTCTACTGGTCTTTTCAATTGGCTCAAATTTCTTTGTTAATGCCAAGGATGCTAATAGTTTTAATGGTGATGAAGTTAAGACATATCGTAATTTACCACCTAAACTATCAGATAGCTTACCATTCTGGAATGGTAGTATTGTATTTTCAGGTAATACGGAGCCTAATGATGTGTACTCTGATCAATCAGTTCCAAAAGATGATAAATTTATTTTGGGAACTGACAATCTGGGACGCAGCTTAGCGAAACGTGTGATTGTTGGTATACGTATCTCTCTCTTAATTGCCATCGTTGCTACTTTAATTGATTTGATTATTGGAGTGACCTATGGTCTGGTGTCAGGTTTCTTAGGTGGGAAGATTGACCTCTTCATGCAACGTGTTATTGAGGTCATCTCATCTATCCCTAACTTGGTCATAGTAACGATGTTAGGGCTTCTTTTGGGTAGTGGTGTGTTGTCAATCATTATCTCAATTGCCATAGTCGGATGGACGTCCATGGCGCGTCAAGTACGTAATTTGACCCTATCTTACCGAGAACGTGAATTTGTTTTAGCCTCACGTGCTTTGGGTGAAAATAAATTCCAGATAGCTTTTAAACATGTTTTACCAAATATTTCAGGTATCATTATTGTTCAAATTATGATGACAGTTCCAAGTGCTATTATGTACGAAGCGGTTCTGTCAGCTATCAATTTGGGGGTTAAGCCACCAACAGCTTCTTTAGGTTCGTTGATTACAGATGCTTCTGAAAATCTCCAATACTACCCTTATCAGGTGGTTATTCCTGCCTTGGCTCTTGTTTTTATCTCTCTTGCCTTTATTCTTTTAGGGGACGGCTTGCGTGATGCGTTTGACCCTAAATCTAACAAAGAAAACTAATAGGAGCGTAATAATGATGAAAGAAACGATTTTAAGTGTAAAAAATCTCCATGTTAATTTTCATACTTACGCTGGAGAAGTAAAAGCGATTCGTGATGTCAATTTTGACTTGAAAAAAGGTGAGACACTAGCGATTGTTGGTGAATCTGGTTCAGGAAAGTCTGTAACGACAAGGACGCTAATGGGTCTATCAGACAAAAACGCTAAGGTAACTGGAGACATTACCTTTAATGGGCGTGATATGCAAACCTTGAAGGAGGAAGATTGGGTTAAGGTTCGTGGAAATGATATTGCTATGATTTTTCAGGATCCTATGACCAGTCTTGACCCTACTATGAAAATTGGGCGCCAAATTGCTGAGCCTATCATGCTTCATACCAAGGTATCTCAAAAAGAAGCCTTAGATATGGCTTTACAATTAATGAAAGATGTTGGCATACCTAATGCCGAAGAACATATAAATGACTACCCTCACCAATGGTCAGGGGGAATGCGTCAAAGAGCAGTAATTGCCATTGCTCTAGCTGCAGATCCTGAAATTTTGATTGCTGATGAGCCTACTACTGCCTTAGATGTTACGATTCAAGCACAAATTCTTCATCTGATGAAAAAAATCCAAGAAAAGCGTGATTCATCCATTATTTTTATTACACATGACTTGGGTGTTGTTGCTGGGATGGCTGATCGTGTGGCGGTAATGTATGCTGGTAAAATAGTGGAATATGGGACTGTGGATGAGGTTTTCTACAATCCGCAACACCCATACACATGGGGTCTTCTTAACTCTATGCCTACAACAGAAACAGAATCTGGTAGCTTAGAAGCTATTCCAGGGACTCCTCCAGATTTGCTTTATCCTCCTAAAGGTGATGCCTTTGCTGCTCGAAATGCCTTTGCTTTAGATATTGATTATCAGGAAGAACCGCCAATGTTTAAGGTATCAGATACGCATTTTGCAGCAACATGGCTCTTGGATGAACGAGCTCCTAAAGTAACCCCTCCTTCACCAATATTGAAACGATGGGAAAAATGGTCAAAGATGAAGGAGAAATAAGATGACACAAGAACGTAAGAAGTTAGTAGAACTAAAAAATGTGTCTCTAACTTTTAATAAAGGAAAATCAAACGAAGTTAAAGCCATTGATGACGTTAGCTTTGATATCTATGAGGGTGAAATTTTTGGCCTAGTTGGTGAATCTGGTTCAGGTAAAACAACCATTGGGCGTTCTATTTTAAAGCTTTATGATATTGATTCGGGTACTGTTACCTTTGCAGGTAATGACATATCAAGCTTAAAAGGGAAAGACCTTCATGAATTCCGTAAGACAGCTCAGATGATTTTTCAAGATCCTCAAGCTAGTCTTAATGGACGCATGAAAATCCGTGATATTATTGCTGAAGGTATTGATATTCATAAATTGGCTAAAACCAAAGAAGAACGTGAAGCCAAGGTTAAAGAGCTCATTGATTTGGTAGGATTAAATGAAGATCACTTATCAAGATATCCTCATGAGTTTTCTGGTGGTCAACGCCAAAGGATTGGTATTGCGCGTGCTTTAGCGGTTAATCCTCATTTTATCGTAGCAGACGAACCGATTTCTGCTTTGGATGTCTCTATTCAAGCACAGGTGGTTAATTTGATGCAGAAGTTGCAACATGAACAGGGATTAACATATTTGTTTATTGCCCATGACCTATCAATGGTTAAATATATATCCGATCGTATTGGTGTAATGCATTGGGGTAAACTCCTTGAAGTAGGACCTGCAGATGAGATTTATCATAACCCGATTCATCCTTATACGAAGAGTCTATTATCTGCAATTCCAGAACCAGATCCAGAAAGAGAGCGTAAGCGTCAACATTTGATTTACGATTCCTCTATTGAAAATGATGGGGAAAGTAGACAGATGTATGAAATCCGACCAGGACATTTTGTTTATGCTACAGAAGCAGAGGCTAAAAATTACAAAGAAGAAGCCAAGGCAAATTAAACAGTAAAAAGGTGGTGATTCCTTAGTCGCCTCCTTTTTATTTTTTAGGTGAGCAAACGTTTACAATACATATGCAAAACAGTATAATAAAGGTGATACAGCAATAGTGAAAGGGGACTAACATGGGAGTGTATAATAACGACTGGTTGCTCAATCAGATTCGTGGGACAGCCAACGTCGTCAGTAAGGTTTTTAAGTTTGAGAGTCTGGATATTGATTTGGGTCAGGTCGAAGATGAAAATGGTCAAATGGTTAGTGGGAATGACTATATTGATGATTTGGTGCTTCGTTCCAAATACCGTCAAGCAACTGAATTTGTCCATGGTCAACTCAAACGTTTGACACCTAATGATTATAAGCTTTTGGTGAGTGTTTATATTGATTATTTGGAGAATTTACCGCCGTTAATAAGGGAAAAACATCAACTTGATAATCGCCAAATAATGGACTGGAAAGCTAAACTTTCAGAATTTTCATGGTAATTTGCTAGAGAGAGTGGGAGAGGAGACGCCAAGCGTTTACGACTTTTCCACCCTCTTTTTTGTGTTATAATAGAATCACTATGGATAAATTAATAAAAACAATTTCAGAATCAGGTTCTTTCCGTGCTTACGTTCTTGATAGTACTGAAACAGTTAGAACCGCACAAGAAAAACACAATACATTATCATCATCAACAGTCGCTTTGGGGCGTACCCTTATTGCCAATCAAATCCTAGCTGCTAACCAAAAAGGTGATAGCAAGATTACGGTAAAGGTTATCGGAAACAGCTCTTTTGGACATATCATCTCTGTAGCCGATACCAAGGGGCATGTTAAGGGCTACATCCAAAATCCAGGTGTAGACATCAAGAAAACAGCGACCGGTGAAGTCTTAGTCGGTCCTTTCATGGGACAAGGTCAGTTTGTTTCAATCATCGATTATGGAACTGGTAATCCTTACACGTCATCAACACCACTTATTTCTGGTGAAATTGGTGAAGATTTTGCCTATTATTTAACAGAGTCTGAGCAAACCCCGTCTGCCGTTGGTCTTAATGTTCTTCTCGACGAGGAGGACAAGGTCAAGGTTGCCGGTGGCTTTATGCTTCAGGTCTTGCCAGGAGCCACCGAGGAAGAAATCGCTCGTTATGAAAAACGTATCCAAGAAATGCCTGCCATTTCAACACTATTGGAATCTGATGACCATATTGAAGCGCTTCTGCATGCTATCTATGGGGATGAGCCTTTCAAGCGTTTGTCTGAAGAGGAGCTTAGCTTTGAGTGCGATTGCTCACGTGAACGCTTTGAAAATGCTCTCTTGAGTCTAGGTAAGGATGAACTTCAAGCTATTAAAGATGAAGATCACGGTGCTGAAATCGTCTGCCAATTCTGCCAAAACAAGTATGAATTTTCAGAAGCTGACTTGGAGGAACTCATCAATGACTAAACTTAATTCGTCCTTCATGATTGGGAATGTGGAGATTCCTCATCGTACAGTGCTAGCTCCGATGGCAGGTGTGACCAACTCAGCCTTCCGTACTATTGCAAAGGAGTTTGGTGCTGGTCTTGTGGTGATGGAGATGATTTCTGAAAAAGGGCTCCTCTACAATAATGAGAAGACCCTCCACATGCTTCATATCGATGAGAATGAACATCCAATGTCTATTCAGCTTTTCGGTGGTGATGCTGAAGGCTTGAAGCGAGCAGCAGACTTTATTCAGACCAATACCAAGGCTGATATTGTTGATATCAACATGGGTTGTCCGGTCAATAAGGTCGTCAAAAATGAAGCTGGTGCCAAGTGGCTCAAAGATCCAGACAAGATTTACCACATTGTCAAGGAAGTAACGTCAGTACTTGATATTCCTTTGACTGTTAAGATGCGTACGGGTTGGTCAGACAGTGATTTGGCTGTAGAAAACGCTCTTGCAGCTGAGTCCGCAGGTGTTTCTGCCCTTGCCATGCATGGTCGTACCCGTGAGCAGATGTACACAGGTCACTGTGATCATGAGACTCTGGCTCGTGTTGCTAAGGCTATCACTAAGATTCCATTTATCGGAAATGGTGATGTTCGTAGCGTTCAAGACGCTAAACTCATGATTGAAGAACTTGGTGTAGATGCCGTTATGGTGGGTCGTGCAGCTATGAACAATCCTTATATCTTCACGCAAATCAACCACTTCTTCGAAACAGGAGAGGAGTTGCCAGAGCTTCCATTTGATAAGAAATTGGACATCGCTGAAGACCACCTCAAACGTTTGGTAGACCTTAAAGGTGAAAAGATTGCTGTCCGTGAATTCCGTGGTCTGGCACCACACTATCTTCGTGGAACAGCAGGAGCAGCTAAGGTTCGTGGCGAAGTCTCACGTGCTGAGTCTGTCGCTCAGGTCGAAGAAATCTTTGCGACTTTGCGATAAGCTTCTATATGATGAAAACTTAACCAGATTGGTTAGGTTTTTATTTTCCGTCTATTCTTCCTTAATAGTATTGATAGAGTTTTTCCATTTTTTTTCGTCCTCCCTTGCAAAACCTCTGTAATTTCGATATAATTAACTGGTTAAGTAAATGGAGAAAGCAATGCTAGAACTAGAAGAACAAGTCAATCAATTGATTAATCAAATCGTGCTCAAGTCTGAAAATCAGCATGAGCTCCTTATTGGGCAGTGCCGTAGTCAAGTTAAATTGACTAATACTCAGGAACATATTCTGATGCTTTTGGCTGAGGGTCGCAAGACCAATTCGGAGCTGGCAAAGACCTTAAATGTCAGTCAGGCTGCTGTTACTAAGGCTGTTAAGACCTTGGTCAAGGAAGGAATGTTGGAGGCCAAGAAGGATAAGGATGATGGACGGGTGACCTACTTTGTCCTGACACAAGAGGCTCAACCCATTGCCCAGGAGCATGAGGAACACCACCAAGAAACGTTAGGCGTCTATCGCTCTGTATTGGAGCAGTTTGATAGTAAAGAACGTCAGATTATAGGGCGTTTCTTGACGAAATTAGAAGAAAAAATCGAGGAATAAGATGCGTTATATTACAGTTGAAGGACTGAGCTTCCAGTATGATGCGGAGCCCGTTCTGGATAATATTCACTATCACTTGGACTCTGGAGAGTTTGTGACCTTGACTGGGGAAAATGGTGCTGCCAAATCAACGCTTATCAAGGCAACCCTGGGTATTCTCAAACCTAAGAAGGGGACTGTGACGATTTCTGATACTAACAAAGATGGCAAGAAGCTTCGAATGGCCTATCTACCACAACAAATTGCCAGCTTTAATGCAGGATTCCCAAGTACCGTTTATGAGTTTGTCAAGTCAGGTCGTTACCCCCATCAGGGATGGTTCCGTCGTTTGAACAAACATGACTTAGAGCATGTTCAACGTGCTCTAGAATCTGTTGGTATGTGGGAAAATCGTCACAAGCAGATTGGACATCTCTCAGGTGGGCAAAAGCAACGTGCCGTCATTGCTCGTATTTTCGCTTCAGATCCAGATATTTTTGTCTTGGATGAACCAACGACAGGGATGGATGCAGGAACAGCCAATACCTTCTATGAACT
This sequence comes from Streptococcus sp. SV2, assembly GCF_030440175.1. Classification (NCBI taxonomy): domain Bacteria; kingdom Bacillati; phylum Bacillota; class Bacilli; order Lactobacillales; family Streptococcaceae; genus Streptococcus; species Streptococcus sp. SV2. The sequence continues at coordinate 163,222 of NZ_JAQFJQ010000002.1, read as the reverse complement.
TATGCACCACTCAGCTCATAAGCATGGTAAGTCTGTCTTGATGATTACCCATGACCCAGAAGAGGTCAAGGAATACACGGACCGTAATATCCATCTGGTTCGTAATCAGAAATTGCCTTGGCGTTGTTTTAACGTCCATGAAAAAGATGGAGAGGGGCACAAACATGATTAGTGAATTATTAACCTATGATTTTATGCAGCGTGCTATTCTCGCCGTCATCGCTATCAGTATCTTTTCACCTATTTTGGGACTCTTTTTGATTCTTCGTCGTCAGAGCTTGATGAGTGATACCTTGAGTCACGTTTCTTTAGCTGGGGTGGCTGTGGGAATTTTCTTGGGGCAATCAACTACTTGGACCACCTTGCTGGTTGTGGTGATTGCTGCTCTAGTCCTAGAGTATCTAAGGGTTAGTTACAAGCACTATATGGAGATTTCAACGGCTATCCTTATGTCTATGGGCTTGGCTGTAGCCTTGATTATCAGTAGCAAGGCGGGTAGCAGTAGCATGAGCTTAGATAGCTATCTCTTTGGATCTATTATCACCATTAGCTCCGAACAGGTGCGTGCCCTCTTTGTGATTGCGGCGATTGTACTGGTCTTGACCTTATTCTTTATTCGTCCTATGTATCTTTTGACCTTTGACGAGGATACTGCTCATGTCGATGGCTTACCAGTACGTCTTATGTCTCTCCTCTTCAATATCGTAACCGGAGTAGCCATTGCTTTGATGATTCCAGCAGCAGGATCGCTCTTGGTTTCTACTATTATGATTCTTCCAGCAGCGATCGGCATGAAAATCGGTCAAACCTTCAAATCCGTGATTTTTTGGGCCATTGGTATTGGATTGGTCGGTATGCTCTCTGGTATCTTCATTTCCTATTATTGGGAAACGCCAGCAAGTGCGACCATCACACTGATCTTCATTGCTTTCTTTGGACTGGTATCAATCTTTGAACCCCTTTTAAAAGCAGAATAAATAGAAGAAAAGAGCTTGAGAAATCAAGTTCTTTTTGTGATATACTAAAGTAGTTTTTGAGATATTGTTTGAAAAAGGCGTTAAATGTGGTCAAACAAATCCATTGGCTATTTGTTAATGTCTATCATTCCCTCATAAAAATAATAAAAAGGAGAAAACATGGAAATCTTTTTAACAAGTATATCTGGAATCCTAGTCATCTTGGGTATGATTTTAGTGGGCTTTGTCATGGGTGAAAAGGGCTGGTTTGATGACAAGTCGCGTGGTTTAATCGCTAAGTTGGTTACTCAAATTGCTTTGCCCTGCTATATGCTTTATACCATCACGCAACGTTTCACAGCGGCTGACCTCCTAAAAATGTTGCCAGATTTACGTTTTCCAGCGCTATCTATGGTTATCTTACTTGGTATTGCGACAGCCGTGGCTAGGATTTTTGCCGTGAGACAGGACCGCCGTGGCCTCTTTATTTCCATGTTTTTTAATTCCAATACGATTTTCGTGGGGCTTCCCATCAATCAGGCCCTTTTTGGAGATGCTAGTATTCCCTATGTTTTGATCTATTACATGTGTAATACGACCTTTTTCTGGACCTTGGGGACCTATCTCATCCAGCGTGATGGTGAAGGAGAAGCTGAGTTTGACCTAAAAACAAGCTTGAAAAAGGTGTTTTCACCTCCTTTGATGGGCTTTATGCTGGGGCTTCTTATCGTTATTCTACATATTAAGTTCCCCGCTTTTCTAGCCAGTGATTTGCAGTATCTAGGTAGTTTAACCACTCCCTTATCTATGATATTTATTGGTTTGTCGGTCTCCAATGCAGGTGTGAAGCAACTGACTCTTAAAAAGGATCAAGTCTTAATTCTGCTTGGTCGCTTTGTGGTTGCCCCACTTTTGATGGCTGCCATCGTTTATTGGTCACCCTTACCAACTTTGATGAAGCAAGTCTTTATCATCCAGTCCGCTATGCCTGTTATGACCAATGCACCTGTGGTTGCCAAACTCTACGGAGCAGATAGTGATTACGCTGCAGTCATGGTGACGGAGACAACACTTGCAACCATGGTGGTGATTCCTATTCTCATGGTTTTGATGGCTTAATACGTATCAAAAGCCCCGGTTTTACTGGGGTTTTAACTTTTTTTAAAAAAATCAAAAAAAGTTAAGGAAAGCGCTTTACAAATCAGTAAAAGATGCTATAATAATTACATAAGGTATGCAAACGTTTGCATCAAAAGTAGGAGGAAATGAAATGAATAAGCTAAAAGAAAAATTTGGCTTTGAGTTCTGGCAGAAATTCGGTAAAGCCCTCATGGTTGTTATCGCGGTTATGCCAGCAGCAGGTCTTATGATCTCTATCGGTAAAACGATTGCCATGATTAATCCAAACGTGGCACCACTCGTTATTACAGGTGGATTTATTGAGCAAATTGGTTGGGGGGTTATCGGTAACCTTCACATCTTGTTTGCCCTTGCCATTGGTGGTAGTTGGGCTAAGGAACGTGCAGGAGGTGCTTTTGCAGCAGGTCTTGCCTTTATCCTGATTAACCGCATGACTGGTTCAATCTTTGGTGTCACTTCGGATATTCTTGCTGATAAGAGTGCTATGGTACACACACTTCTTGGCCAATCAATCAAGGTATCTGATTACTTCATCAGTGTTTTGGAAGCTCCAGCCCTTAACATGGGTGTATTCGTAGGTATCATCTCTGGTTTCATCGGAGCTACTGCTTACAATAAATACTATAACTTCCGTAAATTGCCAGAAGCTTTGTCATTCTTCAATGGTAAACGTTTTGTACCATTCGTAGTTATTCTTCGTTCAGCTATTGCAGCTATCGTTCTTGCTATTGTATGGCCAATTATCCAATCTGGAATTAACGGTTTTGGTATGTGGATTGCCAACTCAAAAGAAACTGCTCCAATCTTGGCACCGTTCTTGTTCGGTACTTTGGAACGTCTTCTCTTGCCATTTGGTCTCCACCACATGTTGACTATCCCAATTAACTACACTCAATTGGGTGGTACTTATGAAGTCTTGACTGGTGCTGCAAAAGGTACTAAAGTTTTGGGTCAAGACCCACTCTGGCTCGCATGGGTTACTGACCTTGCTAACCTTAAAGGTGCGCATCCAGATCAATACAAACACCTTCTTGAAGCCTACACACCAGCCCGCTTTAAAGTTGGTCAAATGATTGGTTCATTTGGTATCTTGATGGGTATCGTAGTAGCCATCTACCGTAACGTCGATGATGATAAAAAACATCAATACAAAGGGATGTTGACTGCAACTGCACTTGCAACATTCTTGACAGGGGTAACAGAGCCAATCGAGTACATGTTCATGTTCGTGGCTACTCCACTTTACATTGTTTATGCTTTGGTACAAGGATGTGCCTTTGCCATGGCTGATATCGTTAACCTTCGTGTTCACTCATTCGGTTCTATCGAGTTCTTGACACGTACACCACTTGCTATTAACGCTGGTTTGGCGATGGATATCGTTAACTTCATTTGGGTAACTGTACTCTTTGGTGTTATCATGTTCTTCATCGCAAACTTCATGATTAAGAAATTTGACTACGCTACACCAGGACGTAACGGTAACTATGAGCAAGCTGATGATGCTTCATCAGAATCTGCTGGCTCAGCAAGTGCTGGAACAAGCTCAGCAAGCTCACAAGTTATCAACATTATCAACCTTCTTGGTGGACGTGCTAACATCGTCGATGTTGACGCATGTATGACTCGTCTCCGTGTTACTGTTAAAGATGCTGAAAAAGTCGGAACTGAAGAACAATGGAAAGCTGAAGGAGCTATGGGTCTTGTCATGAAAGGACAAGGGGTTCAAGCTATCTATGGTCCTAAAGCAGACGTATTGAAATCTGATATCCAAGACGTTCTTGATTCAGGTGAAGTTATTCCTGAAACACTTCCAAGTCAAATGACTGCTGTTCAAAAAGCAGAAGCTAACTTCAAAGGTGTGACTGATGAAGTGCATTCAGTTGCTGATGGTCAAGTTATCAACATCGAAGATGTTAAAGACCCAGTATTCTCACAAAAAATGATGGGTGACGGCTTCGCTGTAGAACCAGAAAACGGTAAAATCGTTTCACCAGTAGCTGGTAAAGTGACAAGCATCTTCCCAACTAAACACGCTCTTGGTTTGGTAACAGATAATGGTCTTGAAGTTTTGGTTCACATCGGACTTGACACTGTTAGTCTTGAAGGTAAACCATTCGACGTTAAAGTTACTGAAGGTCAAACAGTTGCTGCAGGTGACCTCTTGGTTGAAGCAAACCTTGATGCTATCCGTGAAGCAGGTCGTGCAACATCTACAGTTGTTGTCTTTACAAATGCAGATGCAATTAAATCAGTTAAAGTAGAACATACAGGTAAATTGGCTGCTAACGCTCCAGTTGCAAAAGTAGAACTTTAATTTGCTAAACGATAAACAAGCAGACAGCCCTTGGGCTGTTTTGTTTGTAAATGACCCTATGTCATTTCTAGATGCAAGTCAGAAGAGGGATAAACTTATGAAATTTCTAACTTTAAATACTCACAGTTGGATGGAAGAAGATGCAGAAGGAAAATTCCAAACCTTAAAGAAACAGATCCTAAAGGCTAAGTATGATATTATTTGCTTCCAGGAAGTTAACCAAGAAATAGAGACTTCTGTTGTGGACACGGATGCTTACTATCATGCACTTCCATCAGCAACACCAATACACCAAGATCACTTTGTCCGTCTTCTTGTGGAAAAGTTAGCTGAAGAAGGACTTCAATACCATTGGACTTGGGCCTATAATCACATTGGTTATGATCACCTTAATGAGGGGGTTGCCGTCTTGTCACGTCAACCATTGACAGCGAGTGAAATCTTGGTTTCAGATGTTGATGATCCAACTGACTACCATACACGCCGTGTAGCAGTTGCTGAAACTACTGTAGATGGCCGAGAAGTTGCTGTTGCTAGTGTTCACCTTTCATGGTGGGACAAAGGTTTCCAAGAAGAGTGGGCACGTATTGAAGAACGTTTCAAAGCTATTGGGAAACCGCTCATTCTAGCAGGTGACTTTAATAACCCAGCAGGTCGCGAAGGGCATAAAGCCATTTTGGCTAGCTCGCTCAATCTTCAAGATAGTTTTGAAGTAGCCAAAGAAACAACTGGTAGCTATACAGTTGGACCAGGTATCGATGGCTGGAAGGGCAATGAAGAGCCTTTACGTATCGATTATGTTTTTGCTAGCCAAGATTGGACAGTAGAGCGCCTTAGTGTGATTTTTGATGGCAATAACCAACCTTTGGTAAGTGACCACTATGGTCTTGAAGCAGAATTAACATTTAAGTAGAAACTGTATCCTATTATGACCTAATAAGGGTAAAAAACATTGTCAAAAGACAAATAAAAGAGTAAACTAGAAGCTATAATTGAATTTTTATAAGGAGAGACTAATGGCTCATATTACATTTGATTATTCAAAAGTTTTGGATAAATTTGTAGCACCACACGAAGTGGACAACCTTCAAGCACAAGTAACAGTAGCAGACGAAATGATTCGCAAAGGAACTGGCCCAGGGGCAGACTTCCTTGGATGGCGTGACCTTCCAGAAAACTACGATCGTGAAGAATTTGATCGTATTTTGAAGGCTGCTGAAAAAATCAAAGAAGAAAGCGATGTTTTGGTTGTTATCGGTATCGGTGGTTCTTACCTTGGTGCCAAAGCAGCCATTGACTTCTTGAACCATCACTTTGCTAACCTTCAAACAAAAGAAGAACGCAAAGCACCACAAATCGTTTATGCTGGTAACTCAATTTCATCAACATATCTTGCAGACTTGCTTGAGTATGTTGAAGATAAAGACTTCTCAGTTAACGTTATCTCTAAATCAGGTACAACAACTGAACCAGCTATCGCTTTCCGTGTTTTCAAGGAACTCCTTGTTAAGAAATACGGTCAAGAAGAAGCAAACAAACGTATCTACGCAACAACTGACCGCCAAAAAGGTGCAGTTAAAGTTGAAGCAGATGCTAATGGTTGGGAAACTTTCGTTGTTCCAGATGACATCGGTGGACGTTTCTCAGTATTGACAGCTGTAGGTCTCTTGCCAATCGCAGCTTCAGGTGCTGATATCAAAGCCCTTATGGAAGGTGCTAACGCTGCACGTAAAGAGTATTCTTCATCTAAAATCTCTGAAAACGAAGCTTACCAATACGCTGCACTTCGTAACATCCTTTACCGTAAAGGTTACACAACTGAAATCTTGGCTAACTACGAACCATCACTTCAATACTTCTCAGAATGGTGGAAACAATTGGCTGGTGAATCTGAAGGTAAAGACCAAAGAGGTATCTACCCAACATCAGCAAACTTCTCAACAGACTTGCACTCTCTTGGACAATTTATCCAAGAAGGTACACGTAACCTCTTTGAGACAGTTGTTCGTGTGGAAAAACCACGTAAGAACGTGATTATTCCTGAATTGGAAGAAGACCTTGATGGACTTGGTTACCTCCAAGGTAAAGATGTTGACTTTGTTAACAAAAAAGCAACAGACGGTGTTCTTCTTGCTCACACAGATGGTGACGTGCCAAATATGTTCATCACTATCCCTGAACAAGATGCCTTTACATTGGGTTACATCATCTACTTCTTTGAAATTGCGATTGCTCTTTCAGGATACTTGAATGCTGTTAATCCATTTAACCAACCAGGTGTAGAAGCTTACAAGAAAAACATGTTTGCTCTTCTTGGAAAACCAGGATTTGAAGAACTTGGAGCAGAACTTAACGCTCGCTTGTAATTATCAGATAAGATCAGCTTTGGCTGGTCTTTTTTTATCCATTTGTAGGCTAAAACTCTCCATTAATTATTTCTTGTAGGTTAATTTACGATTTTTGTTTTAAACATGTTTGAACCGGCTAGTTGGGTTTTATGACTCTTTAATTTAGGGATGATTGTTGCTATAATTAATTCATCATAGGAGGATGGATTATGATTGGACCTACGGAAATGGGTGCTTTATTGAAAAAAATTCGTTTATCAAAGAATTTAACATTGAAAGAACTTGCTAGTGATTATTTATCAGTATCTTTCCTATCCAAGTTTGAACGTGGAGAATCTGATATCTCATTATCTAGATTTTTTCTTTTGTTAGATAAGTTGGATGTCAGTATTGAAGAGTTCTATGGCATTTTATATCAAGATAATCCAACTCATACCGAAAAGTTATTAGAAAATGCTAGTAAGGCGTATTATCAAAACGATGTTTTATTGTTACAGAAGTATGCAGGAGAAGAGCGTCATAAATTTGAGCTCACACAAGAAAAATCATTTCTCTATAACAGTATTATGCTAGAATCTTTTTCGGCAAGTGTTTCCAATAAAGAAGTTGATGAAAATAAGATAAGGGAGTTAACAGACTATCTTTTTAGCATTGAACAATGGGGAAAAAGAGAGTTAATCATATTCGGAAATAGTATGTCATTTATTTCCACCCAGACACTTAATATTTTGACCAAGGAGATAGTGTATAGAACTAGCCTTTTTGGAAATAGCGACTCAAATCAAAGAGTTCGACTTAGTCTTCTCATTAATGCAGCTTATGAATTTTTACGACGTGATGAATTAGATTCTGCGAAATACTATTTAGATTTAGTCAATGATATTGGAATTCCTGAGGTTTTATTATATGAAAGACATGAGTTGATATTTGTAATGGGGTTCTACTTGATAAAGTCGGGTGAAGTTGCTGAAGGAAGAAATCTAATTGAGGGGTGTTTAGAAACACTTAGAAATTTAGGTGCAGAAAAGTTATTGCTTATGAAGGATGCGGAGTATCAAGAGTTGCTGAATTCCACTATATGACAATTTTATAGAATGAGCAAAAAAATAGGATAAACTAAGACCATAGTACAACATCACTATGGTTTTTAAATTTCAATGGATACAAGGTATTCCAATGTCTTCGATTTATCCAACTAGCTATATACTAAGGTGATGTAGATTGTGAGGAAGTCTATGAGAACCCATATTCTTAAATACAAGTATGAAAACTTAGTTCATATCTTACTGTTAGCGCTGAATGCCGCTATTTTTGTGAGTGCTTCGGTTACTTTAGCTTTAATGACTAATCAGCTGGTATCAAAGCAAATCCAATCTTTTTTGGCCTTATTAGGTCTGGAGGTAGGACTTTACGTTATTTATTTAGTTTTGAATTATATTATCACAGTTCATCAGGCAAAATTAATTCAGAAGATGTCTTTGGTGATTCGGCAATCTTATCTTAGTAAAATTACTCATCATTCTTTTAGTGAATTCAGAAAGATTGATATTGGAGAACATCTCTCAGTATTAAATAATGATATTCAATTGATTGAATCGAACGGCTTTACAAGTATTTATATCCTTTGTTCAACGGTTTTTACTACCTTATTTTCGATTATCGCCTTATTAAGTTATGATGTAAGGATTGTTCTGTTAGTCATTTTATTAACTTTGTGCCTGACTTATCTTCCTAAACCATTTGCCACTAAAATGCAGAAAGCAATGGAGAGATTTTCCAAAGCGAATGAGGAACTTGTCTCAGGAATAAGTGACCAGTTATATGGATATGCAGATGTTTATTACGCCAGTCGTAAACATATTTTTCTTAGACAAGTGAAATCTATTGTTGAGGACTATATTTCCCAGAAAATCATTTATACAAAAAGGAGCACTAGTACAGAGACTCTGATGTCCTTGTTTTCAGTCATCGCTCAGATGTTGATACTACTCTTAACCGGTTTGTTAATTATTTTTGGGAATATTGCTGTAGGTACCATTGCTTCTGTGGGTCAGATTTCAGGTAACATATTTAACTCTCTATCAACTATTAATCAGCTACAAGTAACCATTAAGTCTGTTGAACCTATCTTAAGAAAATTCGAAGATTATCCTACGGTCTCAAAGTCTGACCTACCTATTTTTCAGGATATTAATTTTGAGAATGTGCGTTATTCTTTTGGAGAAAATGCTATTATTAAGGGATTCACTCAAACCTTTAAAGAGGGAGGTAAATACGCTATTACTGGATGCTCAGGTAGTGGGAAGTCAACCCTGATTAATTTGCTCCTAGGAAATCTTAAAGATTATGAAGGAAAAATCTTGTTTGGAAAATTGGAGTCAAAAGAGATTGATGAGAATTCAATCGTGTCTTCATGTGCCTATGTTGGGAGTCAAACCCATATTTATAATGACACCTTGAGGAATAATCTAACTCTTTGGAATGATGCTATTACTGATACGCACATCAAGGAAGCTCTTGAAAGAGTTAATCTTTTATCTTTCCTAAGTCGTATAGATGAGCAAGTAAATGATGGAAGCTTTTCGGAGGGACAAAAACAAAGAATAGGTCTTATAAGAGCATTCTTAAAAGGAAGTTCAGTTGTGATTTTTGATGAAGCTACTGCAAATCTTGACCATGATAATGCTACTCGTATTGAGTACCAATTATTAAGTGATCCCGATATCACTTTTATCACGGTTACCCACCATCTTATAAAGGGAAATGAACTATATTTTGATAAGATTGTTCGTTTGGGAGAGAGTGATGAGTAGATGTTTTGTAAGCTAAGTGGTTCGTCTTTATTTCAATTTTACTAACGGCAGTCAAAGTGCTATAATGTAAGGGATTGTGAATTTAGCGTGTTTTGCTATTTTCAAAAAAGAAAAAAACAAATCAGAGATGTCAGAACATCTCTTAGAAGAGGTGAATCCCATGGGACGTAAATGGGCTAATATCGTTGCTAAGAAAACTGCTAAAGATGGTGCTAACTCAAAGGTTTACGCTAAGTTTGGTGTTGAAATCTATGTAGCTGCTAAACAAGGTGAACCAGATCCAGAATCAAACTCAGCTTTGAAATTCGTTTTGGAACGTGCTAAACAAGCACAAGTGCCAAAACACGTTATTGATAAGGCCATTGATAAAGCCAAAGGTAACACAGATGAAACTTTCGTTGAGGGGCGTTATGAAGGATTTGGGCCTAATGGTTCTATGATCATCGTAGATACTTTGACTTCAAACGTTAACCGCACAGCTGCCAATGTACGTACTGCCTTTGGTAAAAACGGTGGTAACATGGGTGCTTCAGGTTCAGTATCATACATGTTCGATAAAAAAGGTGTTATTGTATTTGCTGGCGAAGATGCAGACGCTATCTTTGAGCAGTTGCTTGAAGCAGATGTAGACGTTGAAGATGTAGAAGCAGAAGATGGAACAATTACTGTTTACACAGAACCAACAGACCTTCACAAAGCTTTGGAAGCTCTCCGTGCTAATGGTCAAGAGGAATTCCAAGTCACTGAACTTGAAATGATTCCACAATCTGAAGTTACTCTCGAAGGTGAAGACCTTGAGGTCTTTGAAGGACTCGTTGATGCACTTGAAGCAGATGACGATGTTCAAAAAGTTTATCATAACGTAGCAGACTTGTAATGTGATTAAACACTTTCCTCAGAATGGAAAGTGTTTTTATGTGATTTGTCTAAAGATTTGCCTTGCTTGTCCTGCTTTAATCTGATATAGTAGTAGCCAAGTGAATTATTGGAGGAACACGAAATATGAAAATAATACCTATTCTTGCTATTTATGTGATTGCATTTATTGCTTACATCGCTTATAGCCGTCGTCGTCAGGCAAAAGCTCAAGAAGACCGCTTTTCAGGTCTTGCTAAAGGTGCTGAAGTTGAAACAATTGGTGGTTTAATTGCTATCGTTGATGAGGTTGATAAAGAAAATAATCGTATCGTTTTGGATGCTGAAGGTGTTTTCTTGACCTTCGATTTGAGCCGTTCAATCATGAAAGTGATTACGCCTGCACCAAGTTTAGAAAAAACAGAAACTAGTGAAGAGACTGTCATTGAAGAAGATTCAGCCATTGAGTCTTCTGATGAAAAGTAAGTTGTGAAGTTATAATTCCAATTCAGAGGTTGGCGACTTTTGTTCCAGCCTCTTTTTACGTTTTCTAATCTCCCTAGTGTTAAAAACTGTTCAGAACCCCTAAAAATATGGTAAAATAAAGGGTAAACTATATTTAGAGGATATTCCATGTTTAAATTTAGAAAAAAATCTCATCAAGAGGTTCTAGACAAGATTCCTAACCATATTGGTATTATTATGGATGGGAACGGCCGTTGGGCTAAAAAGCGTCTGCAACCACGTGTGATGGGTCATAAGGCTGGGATGGATGCTTTGCAAAAGGTAACCATCGAAGCGTCACAACTTGGAGTCAAGGTGTTGACGGTTTATGCCTTTTCAACGGAGAACTGGTCACGCCCACAAGATGAAGTAAAATTCATCATGAATTTGCCAGTTGAATTTTTTAACAAATATGTACCAGAATTAGACAAAAACAATGTTCGTATTTTGACGATTGGGGATAATAGTCGTCTACCTAAGGAAACTTTGGAGGCTCTTGAAAAGGCGGTTGAGCAGACTAAACATAATTCAGGTCTGGTTCTTAACTTTGCGCTTAATTATGGTGGCCGTGCGGAGATTGTGTCTGCTGTTCAAGCCATTGCTAAAGAAGTTGAAGCAGGTAAACTTAGTTCTGAGGCTATTGATGAAGATCTTATTGCAAAGCATTTGATGACGGATAAGTTGCCGTACCTCTACCGTGATCCGGATTTGATTATTCGTACGAGTGGGGAGCTTCGTCTAAGTAATTTCTTACCTTGGCAGTCTGCCTACAGTGAGTTCTACTTCACAGATGTTTTCTGGCCAGATTTTGACCAGAAAGGGCTACGCCAAGCCATCTCTGACTACAATAAACGTCACCGTCGCTTCGGTGGTGTCTAGAAAGGACCTCTCATGCAAGAACGTTTAATTGGTGGGGGTGTGGCAGCAGCCATTTTCCTCCCATTGCTCTTTATCGGTGGTCTTCCTTTCCAGCTTTTGGTTGGGGCTATGGCCATGGTTGCAGTGTCTGAGATGCTTCGTATGAAGCACTTGGAGATTTTCTCTATCGAAGGTATTTTGTCTATGTTGGCAGCCTTTATTTTGGCAGTGCCGATTGACCATTACTTTGTCAGTCTTCCGACAAATGCCAGTGTGACAGGCTTTGCTATTATTTCTTTTTTGATTTTAGCAGGGATTGTCCTTAATAGCGACCACTATTCTTTTGACGATGCAGCCTATCCGATCGCATCTGCCTTTTATGTTGGTTTCGGTTTCCAAAATCTTATTGCGGCACGTTTGGATAGTTGGGAAAAAGTTCTTTTTGCGCTTTTCATTGTTTGGGCGACAGATATTGGAGCCTACCTCTTTGGGCGTCAATTTGGTCAGAATAAGTTATTGCCAAAAGTATCACCAAACAAAACCATTGAAGGTAGTGTTGGTGGTATCTTATCAGCAATCATTGTAGCACTTGTTTTTGGTTTGATTAACCATGGAGTCTATGCTCCACACAACTTCTTCTGGTTGCTTATCTGTACGATTCTCTTTAGTATTTTCGGTCAATTTGGTGATTTGGTGGAATCAGCTATTAAACGTCATTTCGGCGTTAAAGACTCAGGAAATCTCATTCCTGGGCACGGTGGTATTTTGGACCGTTGTGATAGCTGGATTGTCGTTTTCCCAATTATGCACTTCCTAGGACTTTTTTAAGGGTGGTGGTGTCTAAATGAAAGCTATTATTACTTTTTTACTGATTTTCTGTGTAATTGTCGTCTTCCATGAATTTGGTCATTTCTTCTTTGCCAAACGCTCGGGCATTCTGGTTCGTGAATTTGCCATCGGAATGGGACCGAAAATCTTTGCCCACACTGGTAAGGATGGTACCGTTTATACTGTTCGTATCCTCCCCTTGGGTGGTTATGTCCGTATGGCTGGTTGGGGTGAAGATACAACTGAGATTAAGACGGGTAGCCCTGCCAGTCTAACGATTGGGACTGATGGTAAGGTAAGGCGTATTAATCTTTCTAATCGTCAGGTTGACCAGACGGCTTTGCCTATGAATGTCACTGCCTATGATTTAGAAGATAAGTTGACCATTACTGGTCTAGTTCTAGATGAAACCAAGACTTATGACGTTGACCATGATGCTACTATTGTTGAGGAAGATGGTACAGAACTTCGTATCGCTCCAAAGGACGTCCAATATCAAAATGCTAGCATTTGGGGACGTTTAATAACCAACTTTGCTGGTCCTATGAATAACTTCATTCTTGGAGTGCTTGTTTTTATTATCTTAGCCTTTGTTCAAGGAGGTGTCCACGACACATCAACCAACCGTATTCAAGTGGCAGATGGTGGTGCTGCTCAGGTGGCAGGCTTGAAAAATGGAGATGCCATTGAGGCTATCAATAAGGACAAGGTTACGGATTGGGATAGTTTAAAAGCAGCTTTGACAAGTAATACTCAAAAATTCTCCAAAGGTGACAGCCTTTCTGTGACAGTTAAGAGAAGTAGTGGTCAGGAAGAAACAGTTTCTATTAAACCGAAGGAGAGCCAAGGTAGCTATCTTTTGGGTGTCTCTCCTGCCTTAAAGACAGGTCTTAAAGATAAGATTTTTGGTGGTTTCCAAATGGCTTGGGAAGGGACAACAACCATTCTTGTGGCGCTGAAGGGCCTTATTACCCACTTTAGTTTGAACAAGCTCGGTGGACCTGTTGCCATGTTCCAGATGTCTGCTCAAGCTTCTGAAAATGGGTTGGTTGATATTCTCAATCTTATGGGAATGCTCTCTATTAACTTGGGAATTTTCAATCTTATTCCAATTCCAGCCCTTGACGGTGGTAAAATTGTCATGAACCTTATTGAAGCCATTCGTCGTAAACCCCTTAATCAAGAAATTGAAAGCTATATCACACTTGCAGGTGTTGCGGTCATGGTCGTCCTCATGATTGCAGTCACTTGGAATGATATTATACGTGCTTTCTTTTAATTAGAAACAAAAATGGAAATGAAAGGAAGTCTAAGGGACTTGACCCAAGGGCCAGCTCCTTAGTATGTAAATGATGAAACAAAGTAAAATGTTGATTCCAACACTTCGTGAAATGCCAAGTGATGCTCAAGTTATCAGTCATGCCCTTATGGTACGTGCGGGTTACGTGCGTCAGGTCTCTGCTGGTATTTACGCTTATATGCCATTAGCAAATCGTGCTATTGAAAAATTCAAAGCGATCATGCGCGAGGAATTTGAAAAAATCGGTGCGGTTGAAATGTTGGCGCCAGCGCTTTTGACAGCAGATTTGTGGCGTGAATCAGGCCGTTATGAAACCTATGGTGAAGACCTGTATAAATTGAAAAACCGTGATAAATCTGACTTTATCTTAGGTCCAACTCATGAAGAAACGTTCACAGCCTTGGTTCGTGATGCGGTTAAATCATACAAGCAATTGCCACTTAACCTCTACCAAATCCAATCTAAATATCGTGATGAAAAACGTCCACGTAACGGTCTTCTCCGTACACGTGAGTTTATCATGAAAGATGGCTATAGTTTCCACCAAAACTATGAAGATTTGGATGTCACTTATGAAGACTACCGTAAGGCCTATGAGGCTATCTTCACACGTGCTGGTCTTGAATTTAAGGGTATCATCGGTGACGGTGGTGCCATGGGTGGTAAGGATTCTCAAGAATTCATGGCGGTTACTCCTGAGCGTACAGACCTTGATCGTTGGGTCGTTCTTGACAAGTCAATCGCTTCATTAGATGAAATCCCAGAAGATGTCATGGAAGACATCAAGCATGAATTGACATCATGGTTGGTATCAGGTGAAGATACGATTGCTTACTCTACAGAATCAAGCTATGCCGCTAACCTTGAGATGGCAACAAATGCCTACACACCAGCGACCAAGGTTGTGACGCAAGAAGAAGTGACTCGTGTTGAAACACCAAATTGCAAGTCAATTGATGAAGTTGCTGCTTTCTTGAATGTTCCAGAAGAACAAACTATCAAGACCTTACTCTTTGTGGCGGATGATGAGCCTGTAGTGGCCCTCCTCGTGGGTAATGATCATGTTAATGATGTGAAGTTGAAGAACTTCCTTGCAGCGGACTTCCTTGAACCAGCTACAGAAGACGAGGCTCGTCAAGTCTTTGGTGCTAACTTTGGTTCTCTTGGTCCGGTCAACCTTCCTGACGATATTCGTATCATTGCCGACCGTAAGGTTCAAGATGTGGCTAATGCTGTCGCTGGAGCTAACGAAGATGGCTACCACTTGACAGGAGTTAACCCAGAGCGTGACTTCAAGGCGGAATACGTGGATATTCGAGAAGTCAAAGAAGGTGAGATTTCTCCAGACGGTCAAGGAGTTCTTAAGTTTGCGCGTGGTATTGAAATCGGCCATATCTTCAAACTTGGTACGCGTTACTCAGAAAGTATGGGGGCTAATGTTCTTGACGAAAATGGTCGTGCAGTTCCAATTATCATGGGATGTTACGGTATCGGTGTTAGCCGTATCTTATCAGCGGTTATCGAGCAACATGCACGTCTCTTTGTTAACAAGACTCCAAAAGGTCAATACCGTTATGCTTGGGGTATTAATTTCCCTAAAGAATTGGCGCCTTATGATGTTCACTTGATTACGGTTAACACTAAAGACGAGGAAGCAACTGCCTTGACAGAACGTTTGGAAGCTGCTCTTATGGCTGAAGGTTATGATGTCTTGACAGATGATCGTAACGAACGTGTCGGTTCTAAGTTCTCTGATAGTGACCTCATCGGACTTCCAATCCGTGTGACAGTTGGTAAAAAAGCCAGCGAAGGTGTTGTTGAAGTTAAAATTAAGGCAACTGGTGATACTATTGAAGTTAACGCAGATAACTTGATTGAAACACTCGCTATCTTGACAACAGAACAAATGCTTTAATCTTTAAAAAATCTTTTCTTGCAGGAGCAGGAAGAGATTTTTTGTCTTAAGTGTAAATATGGTTAAGAAAGGAGAAGGAGACAAATTCCAATTTGACAGAATTGTCTAAATAGTGTAAACTTAAAACTATCTTAACTACGGAGGCATCACATGCTTAATAAAGCGACCCATTTGGGAAATCTTAAAGCTTTTTATTACTTTGGTTTCTTTAGATAGGACGTTTGTGTTTCAGGATACAAGCGTCAGTCAGTTTGTATCTATGAAGCTAAAGCATTTTGTGGTGGATTAGCCGATTAGATGAATAGGTCTAACCGGTGACATAAGCTAGCTTATGCTAGTCAAGATGCAGAAAACCAGTTGGGCCTGTCCTAGCTGGTTTTTCCATGCCGTGGTCTATTTTTGATATCTCTTTTTACCACACGCATTTTCTATATCTTGGTTACTTGTCGCTGAGATGTAAAGCGTGCCAGTGTTTACTTGATGGATGACTTGGGAAAGTGCTTCCTTGAAGTAAACAATGAAACGACGAAGACGCATGTTTGTAGTCTGACCGCTTCAGAAAAAGGAATCGAAAATAGATAGAATAAAAAAATAGAGGTATACAAGATGAAGAAATTCTTGGTCAGTATGATGGCTGTTCTCACAGCTGTCCTCTTGGTTGCATGTTCCAATGTTTCTAACAAAAAAATGGTTCACGTTGGTGTTCTCCAATATGTGGAGCACCCGTCCTTGTCAGCAGCACGTAAGGGGTTCATTGAAGAACTCAAAAAGGAAGGCTATGTCGATGGTAAGAACATCAAGATTGATTATCAAAATGCGCAAGGAGATCAGTCTAACTTACAGACGATTTCTCAATCGCTCATTGAAGATAACGATCTCATGTTGGCTATCGCAACCCCTGCGGCCCAGTCTTTGAGTAGTTTGACAAAGGATAAACCCATTCTCTTTACAGCTGTTACGGATCCAGTCTCAGCTAAGTTGGTTAAGTCTATGGACAATGTTGGTAGCAATGTCACCGGAACGAGTGATATGTCACCTATCAATAAACAAGTTGAATTATTGAAAAAGGTCCTTCCGAACACTAAAAAAGTTGGGATTATGTACACGACTAGTGAGCGTAATTCAGAAGTTCAGGTTGAAGAAGCCAAGAAATACTTCAAGAAAGCTGGTATAGAGACAGTTGTTAAGGGAATTTCATCAACCAATGATATCCAAGATACAGCCAAGAGCTTAATGAGTCAGACAGAAGTTATCTTTATCCCGACTGACAATACCATTGTTAGTGCAATCAATACCTTGGTCGACCTTTCGAAGGAGACGAAGATACCAGTTGTCGGTGGTGATGCTGGAAGTGTTGAAAAAGGTGTTCTCTTTACCTACGGAACGAACTATGAAGCACTTGGTCGCCAAACCGGTAAGTTGGCAGGTCGTGTTATCCGAGGTGAGAAAATCAAGGATGTAGATGCCGAATATCCTAAGACCTTGAATGTTGTGATTAACCATGACATGGCCAAGGAACTCGGTATTGATATGTCTAGTATTAGTGATGAGGAATCTAATTCTGCAATGAAAGATGACAAACCTATCGCTAAAAAAGACAAGGGTGTCATCAAGCTTCAAGTGAAGAAATCATCTAAAAATGGTTTATCGAATGTGGTGTTGACAGCTATTTCTCAAGGTCTTCTCTGGGCCATTATGGCCATTGGGGTGTTCATTACCTTCCGTATCTTGGACCTTGCTGATTTGACAGCTGAAGGGGCTTTCCCACTTGGTGCTGCGACAACAACTATCATGATTATCCGTGGGATTAACCCAATCTTTGCGACTATTGGTGGTTTTGTAGCTGGTATGTTTGCAGGAGCTGTTTCTGGATTTATGCATACCAAAATGAAAATACCGGCTCTCTTAACGGGGATCATCACCTTGACCGGTCTCTATTCAGTTAACCTTTTGGTTCTTGGTAGCGCCAACGTCTCTCTTGCAGGGCATAACACGCTCGTGACCATGGTTATGGGGCTTGGTTTGTCTAAGTTAAATGGTGTCATTCTACTCGGGCTTATCTTTGTTAGCCTAGTCGTGCTCATGTTGGTTGTTCTTCTCAATACGCAGGTTGGTCTAGCTCTTCGTGCGACCGGTGATAACCTTGCTATGGGTGAAGCCAATGGTATCAAGGTAGACCGTATGAAAATTCTTGGCTACATGATTTCTAATGGATTGATTGCCCTCTCAGGTGCCCTCTTAGCCCAAAATAATGGCTATGCAGATATGAACATGGGTACTGGTACAATCGTAAACGGCTTGGCTGCTATCATCCTGGCTGAAGTTATTGTTAAGTACTTACCACTTGGCAAACGTCTCTGGTCAATTGTCCTAGGTGCTGTTCTCTATCGTTTGGTTTTGGTTATCATCCTTGCTATGAACGTTGACGCACAGATGTTGAAATTGGCCTCAGCTATCTTGCTTTCTATCATTCTTTATGTACCTGAAGTGCGAGGAAAATTGAAAATCAAGCCCAATAAATCATTGACTCCAGGAGGTGACAAGTAATGGCTCTGCTTAGTTTACAAAAGATTCATAAAACATTTGAAAAAGGGACAGTCAATGAAAATCACGTCCTACGTGGTTTGGATCTTGACATCGAACAAGGAGATTTTATCTCTGTTATCGGAGGAAATGGTGCTGGTAAATCAACCTTGATGAATTCCATCGCTGGTGTCCTCAGCATTGATGAGGGAGATATCTTATTAGAAGGGCAGTCTATTAAGAAAGCATCTGTAGATGTGCGTTCTAAGGATATTAGCCGTGTCTTCCAAGACCCTCGAATGGGGACAGCGACCAACCTTTCTATCGAAGAAAATATGGCGATTGCCTACCGTCGTGGTAAGAAACGTAGCTTCTTTAAAAAGTCAATCACCGAAAGTGAACGCCAACTTTTCAAGGAAGCCTTGGTAGACCTTGGTCTTGGTCTTGAGAATCGTATGAAGACCGATGCCAATTTCTTGTCAGGTGGTCAACGCCAGGCTTTAACACTTGCTATGGCAACCCTAGTCCGTCCAAAGATTTTGCTCTTAGATGAACATACTGCGGCGCTAGATCCTAAGACAAGTGACATGGTCATGCACCTAACTCGTAAGATTGTCGAAGAACAAGAGTTAACGACTCTCATGATTACCCATAATATGGAACACGCCATTGAATATGGAAATCGTCTAGTTATGCTCTATCATGGTAAGATCGTCGTAGATGTGCGTGGTGAAGAAAAGAAAAACCTCACTGTGGCAGAACTTATGGATCTCTTCCATAAAAATAGTGGACAGGTCCTCAATGACGATGCCTTGGTACTTGGTTAAGAGATTAGAAAAGAAACTATCCAAAGTTTATGTTTTGGGTAGTTTTTTCTTGACTATTTTTGACCAAGTGCTAAAATGAATATATAGATTAGCACTCATCGTGTACGAGTGCTAAAAACAACGTTTAAAACGTTACTTATACGAAATAACATTTGGAGGTAATTGGTATGGCATTGAAACCATTGGGCGACCGCATCGTCGTCCGTTTTGAAGAAACAGAAGAAAAAACAGCCAGTGGCTTTGTATTGGCAGGAGCTAGTCATGAAGCTACAAAGACTGCAGAGGTTTTGGCAGTAGGTGAAGGCGTTCGTACGCTTACTGGTGAATTGATTGCACCTAGTGTTGCAGCAGGCGAAAAAGTCCTTGTCGAAAATGGTGCAGGTGTCACTGTTAAAGACGGTGATGATTCCGTTTCTATTATTCGTGAAGCAGATATTTTAGCAGTCCTAGCCTAGGCATTGCTAATCAGAATATAAACTAAGATAAAGAAGGAGTAACTATGGCAAAAGATATTAAATTTTCATCAGATGCACGCGCAGCAATGGTGCGTGGTGTTGATGCTTTAGCTGATACAGTTAAGGTAACGCTTGGCCCTAAGGGTCGTAATGTTGTTTTGGAAAAGGCTTTTGGATCACCTCTTATCACTAATGATGGTGTGACAATCGCTAAAGAAATTGAACTTGAAGATCACTTTGAAAATATGGGGGCCAAACTCGTTAGCGAAGTGGCTTCAAAAACGAATGATATTGCCGGTGATGGAACAACCACAGCAACCGTTTTGACACAAGCTATTGTCCGTGAAGGGCTCAAAAACGTAACAGCTGGTGCTAATCCAATTGGTATCCGTCGTGGGATTGAAGCAGCTGTAGCTACAGCTGTGGAAGAGCTTAAAGCCATTGCCCAACCAGTTGCCAATAAGGAAGCTATTGCTCAAGTCGCAGCGGTTTCATCTCGCTCTGAAAAAGTTGGTGAATACATTTCAGAAGCTATGGAACGTGTTGGTAATGACGGAGTTATCACTATTGAAGAGTCTCGTGGTATGGAGACAGAACTGGAAGTGGTCGAAGGTATGCAATTTGACCGTGGTTATCTTTCTCAATACATGGTGACTGACAATGAAAAAATGGTAGCTGACCTTGATAATCCATTTATCCTTGTGACTGACAAGAAAATTTCAAATATCCAAGATGTTCTTCCACTCTTGGAAGAAGTGCTTAAGACAAGCCGTCCACTTTTGATTATTGCTGATGACGTGGATGGTGAAGCTCTTCCAACACTTGTTCTTAACAAGATTCGTGGAACCTTCAATGTCGTAGCTGTTAAGGCCCCTGGCTTTGGTGACCGCCGTAAAGCGATGTTGGAAGACATTGCCGTTTTGACAGGAGCAACTGTCATCACAGAAGACCTTGGCCTTGAGCTTAAGGATGCGACTATGGCAGCGCTTGGTCAAGCTTCGAAAGTAACTGTTGAAAAGGATAGCACAGTTATCGTTGAAGGAGCAGGAAGCCAAGAAGCTATTGCCAACCGTGTCAACCTTATCAAATCTCAATTGGAAACAACAACTTCTGAATTTGACCGTGAAAAACTTCAAGAACGTTTGGCTAAATTGTCAGGTGGGGTTGCTGTCGTTAAGGTTGGTGCAGCTACTGAAACAGCCCTTAAAGAAATGAAGCTTCGTATCGAAGATGCCCTTAATGCCACTCGTGCCGCTGTTGAAGAAGGTATCGTAGCTGGTGGTGGTACAGCTCTAGTCAATGTTATTGCTAAGGTAGCTGAACTTGACCTTGAAGGTGACGACGCTACAGGACGTAACATTGTCCTTCGTGCCTTGGAAGAACCAGTTCGTCAAATTGCTTTCAATGCTGGTTATGAAGGTTCAGTTATCATTGATAAATTGAAGAATAGTCCAGTTGGTACAGGCTTTAATGCTGCCAACGGTGAGTGGGTAGATATGGTTGAAGCAGGAATCATTGACCCAGTTAAGGTAACACGTTCTGCCCTTCAAAATGCCGCTTCTGTAGCTAGTCTTATCTTGACAACAGAAGCAGTCGTTGCTAATAAGCCTGAACCAGAGGCTCCAGCAGCGCCAGCTATGGATCCAGGTATGATGGGTTACTAAGATTTTAAGAAATAAACAATAAAAACCTAGAAGAGTTTTCACTTTTCTAGGTTTTTTGTGTCAACTAAGGAAATTTAGTTATTATTATTTGGATTTGAGTTAGGGCCAAACGAAGCATCTTGGAATTGTTGCGCTGTCCTTGCTTGTGTTTGGAAGGAATTGTAGGCAGCAGTGTTTCCGGGTTCTCCTGTTATCTGCATCATCATTTGTTGCTGTTTAAGACGTTCTGCTTCCTTATTCATGTTGATGGAAACAATGAGTAAGATGATCCATCCAAGGAAAGTCCAGCTTAATAGTATTGAGAAAACAAAGATTAGCCATTTCTTATCTGTTTTGTTTAGAAGTGCTGGTAGGATGTCAATAATGATTGCTGGTAGACCCACAATCAAAGTCCAAAATGCCAAACCCAAGCCCATACTAGACTCGTCTCCAACAACTCCAAGTATGAACATCCCAAGAGCCCAAAGGATAACAGGGATGGTAGCGATGGCTATCATGATGAGGTTTGTTGGGGATTTCTTTTCTGGTTTCTTCCAAGGCTGGTTGAGGGTGCTATTTGTTTGTTGGAAGCTTGCATTAGCTTGCTCTGCAAAGGAATTTAAAGACTTATTAGTAGTGCCTTGTATTGGATTTACTTGCGCTTGAAAGTTAGCTGTTGGAGCTTCTTGACCTAGGTTAGGAGTTTGGAAAGTTTGTCTTTTTTCAATACTAGAATCAACTAAGGGTTCTTCAGCGACATCATAGCTCTCAACGACAGGTTCAATACTTTCTGCGGCTTCTTTAGGGGGTGTCGTTTCTACTGTTTTTTCAGTTTTGGCTGGTTCGACAGGTGCCAAGGGTTCCTTGATTTCTACCGTTTCCTCAAGTTTGTTTGCTTCAACAGGTTGTTCCTGTCTTTTAGAGTTTTCTCGGACAAACTCGCCTCTCTTGGCTGCGTCAGCCATTTCTTGGATACTTGGATTGCGTCCGTTAACTGCCTGGAAAAAATCAATCCAATCTTTTTGATTCATGTTTTTAACCTCCGTTTGAGTTGATTATAAAATTTGATAATTACAATTATAGCAATAGTGTTAATGATGTGCAATGGGAGTCATATAGGAATGGTTACTTTATTTGCCTGGCACTTTTGTATTAACGTTCTTATCGCTGAAAATAGGAAAAAGAAAGACATAGGCAAAGATGTATATCACCAGAGGATAGATTAGGGGATTATAGTCCCAAGCTCCCTGCCAATCTAGGTGAAAAAGCCTAACACTAGCCCGTGTTAATCCGGCACTCCAACTTTTTATGCCAAAAGGTTTAAGGATAAGGCTGAGTGGTGTTGGAAGGTGTAGAAGATAAATTCCGTAGATAGCCACTAAAAGTAAGAGGTACAGTCTAAAAAAACGCTGGTGGTAAGCCCACAAGCGTGTGAAATAAATTTTCATTAGCCGATAAGAGAATAAAGTTTTTGAGCATTTGCTTGACGAGTAGCATCCATGATAAGGAACCAGTCAACGATTGTCCAGATACCACAGCCACCGCCTGTCAATAGTTTACCAACACCTAATCCCACGTGTCCTAAGATAAAGCGGTCAATTCCAAGAGATCCACCGAAAAGTGAGATAACCAACATCATGGTTGGGTCTTAGAAACTAAGTGTATAGAGTAATTGGACTTGTGCCTCTGGAAGAGCCTCAATACGTTGGCGAATATATTGAACTTGTTCTGTTGGGAAATACTTGGCATTGATAGCTAACCATTGATCTGCTGGATTCATAATGAAATACTCCTCTAATTTATATGATATGTAAAGCTTAACATAATGTCTAGGGAGATTCAAGGTGGTCAAGGCTTGCGAAGTCAATAAAAGCAACTTATTTGCAAGCTTCCACTGTCCTATAAATAAGAATAATCCTTTCGCACCATGTCTGAGAATGAGCTTGCTTCTATGGTTTGTGATTTCTCAACCCTTGTTCAAAACTTTCTGATCTAGCCTGTACAGTGATTTTTTCGAGTGTTAAGGGATGGGTGAAACTAAGGGAGTGGGCGTGGAGCATGAGACGGGATGCATGTCGGCGACTATATAGTGGATCTCCCAAGATAGCATGCCCATGATGGGCTAGATGAACACGAATTTGGTGGGTACGGCCGGTCTTCAACTGACAGTTGACCAGACTAGCACCATTGAAGGTTTTGAGGCGCGTGACCGTCGTATAAGCACGCTGTCCTTTTCGAGGGTCCACCACACGTTTTCTGCGATCGTGGCGGTCACGACCAATCTTGTCTTTATAAACGGTTTCCTTAGTCTGAAACCTTCCTTCTGCCAAAGCCCAATATTGACGTTGGATTAGCTTGTCTTCCAGGAGTCGGTTGAGAATTGGCAGAATAAAAGGATTTTTAGCAAAAAGAACAGCTCCGCTGGTCTCCATGTCTAGTCGATGAACAACATAACAGGTTTGATCACAGTAGGCTGAGACATGGTTAAGCAGGGCTATCTCTGTAGGCTCATTACCATGCGTCTTCATCCCCTCGGGTTTATTGACAACGATGAGATGCTGATCCTCATAGAGAGGTTCTACAAGACTGGCTTCCCCCATGAGAATAGTTTTATCAGGATAGTCCTCTGTGTCAAAGGTCAGGCTAATTTTATCGCCTTTTTCAACTGGACTTTGCCAATTAATGGTCTCTCCGTTGATGAGCACGTGTTTTTTAGTGCGTAGGAAATGACGAATTTTACGAGGAATAAGGAGTTTTGACTCAAGCAGGTCTTTGACCGTTGTTGCGGGATAGGGATTGATAATATCTACGTGTAAAGTCATGGTTTCATTATATCATGAACGCTTCAAAGAGGACAGAATCCCTTAAAACTTGGTATAATAGAGTTATGACATTTTTTGATAATCTAAAAAACAAACTTTTTAAAGAAGAAAATGGCAAAAGGGTTAAGAATGATCAATCTGTAGGAAAATCTAAGGATTTTCAAGACAAGATTAAGGGTCTTTTCGCCAAGAAGCCTGATGAGGTCGAACAGGCTGTTGAAGACCTAGATATGTCTCGAGAAAATCAAGAAACCTCACGTTATCAACGTTCTAAGCAAAAGAAACCTATTGATACAAGCAAGCCACTGGGTAAGGTTCAGGCTTTCTTGAGCAAATTCACCCTTTCACCAAGAAATCCTATTCGTCGTTTCTGGCGTCGCTATCATATTGGCAAGATTCTCTTTATTTTAGTGGCTATACTGGTTCTGACTATAGGTTCCTACCTCTTTTACATTGCTAAGACAACCAATGTCTCAGATCTTCAAGATGCTCTGAAGGCAACTACGGTTATCTATGATAAAGATGGCAATCAAGCCGGTTCTTTGTCAGGACAAAAAGGAACCTATGTGGAGCTTGATGCTATTAGTGATAGCTTGGAAAATGCTGTTATCGCAACAGAAGACCGGACTTTCTACAAAAATAGTGGTGTCAATGTTCAACGTTTCCTCTTGGCGATTGTGTCTATGGGACACTTTGGTGGTGGTTCAACCATTACGCAACAATTGGCTAAGAATGCCTTTTTGACTCAAGAGCAGACAGTGACACGTAAGGCCAAGGAATTCTTCCTTTCTTTGGAATTAACCAAGAAGTATAGCAAAAAAGAAATCCTCACCATGTACCTTAATAATGCTTATTTCGGCAATGGGGTTTGGGGTGTTGAAGATGCCAGCCAAAAATATTTTGGTACGAGTGCTGCTAATCTAACCGTTGATGAGGCGGCTACCCTTGCTGGTATGCTTAAGGGACCTGAAATTTACAATCCCATTGACAATATCAAAAATGCGACCAACCGTCGAAACACAGTCCTTGCCAACATGGTTGATGACAAGAAGTTGAGCCAGGCTGACGCTGACAGTGCTGCTGGAGTAGATATGGCGAGTCGTTTGGATGATACCTATCAAGGAACTGGTGATGACTACAAGTATCCTTCTTACTTTGATGCCGTCATCGAAGAAGCCACTAAGACCTACGGCTTGAGTGAGGATGAGATTGTTAAGAACGGCTATAAAATCTATACAGAGATGGATGCCAATTCACAGGCTAATATGCAACAGACCTATGAAAATACCTATCTCTTCCCAACATCAGAAAGTGATGGTAGTACAGCTCAGTCAGCCAGTGTGGCCCTCGATCCGTCGACTGGAGCAGTCCGTGGTTTAGTCGGTCGTGTAGGTGGTACCAGTGATGCAACCTTCCGTAACTTCAACTATGCCACTCAAGGGAAGCGTAGTCCTGGTTCGACCATCAAACCTTTGGTAGTCTATGCCCCAGCTCTTGCTTCGGGATGGAGTATTAACAAGGACCTTCCAAATAAACCGATTGACTACAACGGGTATACGCCAACCAACTACGGTGGTGTTGAGACAGAGGATGTGCCTATGTATCAAGCTTTGGCTAATTCGTACAATATCCCAGCAGTTTACCTCTTTAATCAAATCGGTATTCAAAAAGGAATTAGTTATGGTCAGAAATTTGGTCTTAACTTTGACAATGTCCCAGAAGAATTGGGAGTTGCCCTTGGTGGTGGTGTGACAGCTAGTCCTCTTCAAATGGCTCAGGCTTACGCGACCTTTGCCAACGGTGGTGAGATGAACACTGCTTATTTCATTACTAAAATTGAAAATGCCAGTGGAGATATCATCGCTACTCATAGTAAGAAGTCTAAACGTGTTATCAGCCAGTCAGTTGCCAATCAAATGACCAGCATGATGCTTGGAACCTATTCAAATGGTTCTGCTGTTAATGCCAATTATACAGGTTATACTATGGCAGGTAAGACAGGTACTGTTCAGGCAGAATTTAACAAAGATTTGACCAGTGACCAGTGGGTGATTGGTTATACGCCTGATGTGGTGATGACAACTTGGATTGGTTTTGACAAGACCGATGAGAGTCACTACTTGACAGGGGCTAGCTCAGGAACGGCTTCAACTATTTTCAGCTATATCGCTGCAGATGTTTTGCCAAATACACCAGGAACTGAGTTTACTGTTGAAAATGCTTATGCGGCTGATGGTCAAACCTTAGATTATACAGCAAATCCAAACGATTCACGTAATAGCAATAATAAGTCATGGACAGACAAGGCTTCTGACGTTGTGAATGATGTCAAAGACCAGGCAAGTAGCCTATGGGATAAGATCTCAGACTCCTTCTCAGGTCTATTCAGATAGCTTGTCAATTAAGTTTAAAAGTGGTAAGATAAAAAGAACGGAGGCGTTATGGCACAAAAAAAAGCAAGCCTAGCGTGTGCAGATTGTGGGAACCGAAACTACTCGATTAGTGTTAGTAGCACTCCCAAACCAACACGACTAGAAGTGAACAAGTTTTGTAAAAATTGTAAAAAATATACCTTGCATAAAGAAACAAGATAGGAGACACCGTGAGACAAACTGGAAGTATTTTCAAAGTCTTGAAAGACACGACTTGGCCAGATCGCAAACAACGCTGGCACGATTTTATTTCAGTTCTTGAGTATACTGCGTTCTTCACAGTCATCATCTATGCGTTTGATGTATTGTTGAGTCGCGCTATGTCAGCACTGATTAACTTTTTCTAAAGAAAATACAAAAAGAGTAGGAATGCCTGCTCTTTTTTGTTATAATAAGTGCAGATAAAAGCGAAAACAAAGGCCACGAGGCTTTTTTATTAGGCTTTGAATGAAAACAGATACTCCACGTGCTTTTACCACTCAGATGGCTATCTCATCCAGATTCCTCTGAGTCTAAGTGCCATTTTAGTAAAAAAGAAAGGAATCCTAAAATGTTAGATTCATTCGATAAGGGCTGGTTCGTCCTTCAAACGTATTCAGGATACGAAAACAAAGTTAAAGAAAACCTTTTGCAACGTGCTCAGACTTACAACATGCTTGAAAATATCTTGCGCGTTGAAATCCCTACTCAAACTGTCAATGTTGAGAAAAATGGTAAGGTTAAAGAAGTGGAAGAAAACCGCTTCCCAGGATACGTTCTTGTTGAGATGGTAATGACAGACGAAGCATGGTTCGTTGTTCGTAACACTCCAAACGTTACTGGTTTCGTTGGTTCTCACGGTAACCGTTCTAAACCTACTCCACTCTTGGAAGAAGAAATTCGTCAAATCTTGATTTCAATGGGTCAAACTGTTGATGTCTTTGATACTAATATCAAGGTTGGTGATGTGGTTCAAATCATTGATGGTGCCTTTATGGGTCAAGAAGGCCGTGTTGTGGAAATTGACAATAACAAGGTTAAAATCATGATTAACATGTTTGGTTCTGAAACAGCAGCCGAACTTGAACTTTACCAAATCGCTGAACTTTAAGATAGACAAAAAGAGGTCGAGATAGAGATTTCAACCTCGGAAGACTATCTCATTAAACATGAGGGAGAGACAAGAAGCTAGATTTTTTAAATTTAGTTCTGTGTCACTCCCTTTTTCTAACGGATGATGATGAATTATAAACAATTTTACGATAGGATTAGCGGTCCATTGCGTCCTTATACTAGTATTTTAGAGAGGCTTAATAAGGTTATAACTAGGACTTTTTACCTACTTTTTCCTATATTTCTTAGTTTGATTTGGCTGAGGAATGGCTGGTTTGTTCTTTTTACGACAGTGCTTATTATGGGAGGAGGCTTCTTCCTCCTTTCTCTTAGTCGTAGGCTCTATAATCGCCCACGCCCTTATCAGACTTGGGATATTCAGCCCCTTATTAAGAAGGACAGTCTTGGCAAATCTTTTCCCAGTCGGCATGTTTTCTCAGCGACTGTCATTGCTATGTTGGCACTGATGATTAACCCCTGTCTAGGTGGGACTATGCTTTTTTTGGCAGCAATTCTGGCTATCTTGCGTGTGCTAGGTGGCGTTCATTATCCTAGTGATGTTTTGGCAGGCTATGTCATTGGAATTCTTGTAGGTCTCCTTCTTTACCTTTAGAAAATTTTGGTCTTCTTCGATAGAGGAAGGCTTTTTTCCTTGAAAAAAGAAAAGGCCCCTTAGGGTACCTTTCCTTCTGTTCTAAAATCGAGTTAGCAATTAAAAGTTGTTTCCAGCATTGAATAGTATTTAGTTTAGGACGTGCTCTGTAATGGCTTGAGCGACACCATTATCATCGTTTGAAGCCGTTACTAAGTTTGCAGTTTCCTTGACCCCTTCAGGTGCATTGCCCATAGCAATTCCTAGTCCAGCCAGAGCCAGCATAGGGCTATCGTTGAAGTTATCACCAATAGTCATAACCTGTTCAAGCGGGATGTCATAATATTTGGCAACCTCAAGGAGAGCATGCTCTTTAGAAACATGTTTGGCTGTGACTTCAAGGTAGTTATCTTTGGATAAGTAGAAGGCTGTCTGTGGAAAATCCATGCTTAGGAGTTTTTGATGGAGGTCCTGAATAACTTTAGGTTCATCAATCAACAAAAGCTTGTGGATAGGTGGTTCAGAGTCTGAGACAGTTTCTTGTAGTTCCTTAAGAATAGGAGATTCACCTGTGATACCTGCTTCCAGCTGAGACCATTTGTCTAGTTGGTTGGTAATCCAATCCTTGCCAGAGTAGATATTAACAGATACACTCGGGTAGTCTGTGGATAAGTATCTAAGAAGTTCTTGGATTTCAGTTTTATCCACAGGATGTTCGATGATAGTACGATTATCCTCGAGTACTAAGGCGCCGTTGTAGCAGGCGATAGGATTTTCAGGAAGTCCCAGTTTATGAGCGATTGGTTGCATCCCTAGTGGAGAACGGGCAGAAGCTAAAACAAAGGGGATCTTTGCCTTTTCAAGCTCTGGCATGACCTCAATCAGCTGCTCATCTACCTGGTGGTGACTGGTGAGAATAGTGCCATCAATGTCACTGATAATCAAACGAATACTACTCATAATTGCTTTCCTTCCCGTCGTATAAAATTGTTACCTTGTCTTTAAGAGCTTCGACTAAATCAGGCTCAGGTTTCTTATCTGTAATCCAGTAGTCGAAGTCTTCAATCTTGCCCAATATATATTTGGAATGTTTTTCATACTTGTCTACTTCAGCAATAAGTATCTTGGTTCTGGCAGCCTGCATGGCTAGCTGTTTGATGGCAACGTCCTCTTCATCTTCAAAGCTAACCAATCCTTGACTGAGACTAGCCGCTCCAAAGAAGGCTAAGTCAAATTGTAGATGTTGCAGGAACTGGGCTTCGTGAAGTGAATAGTAGAAGCGGTTTTTGCTGTAGAATTTTCCACCCAAGAGATGAAAATCAATGCCATCCTTGCCACTTAGGACCAAGGCGTTGTCCAAAGAGTGGGAGTAGACGGTAACGCTTTTATCTAGCTTTTGAGAAACCTCAAGCATCAAGGTAGAGACATCAAAGAAGAGGAGAGATTGGTCTTTGACAAAACTAAGTGCTAGGTCTGCCATTTTTTTCTTGTCTTCTGTTAGTCCTTTCTGACGTTCTTGGAAGCCAAGAACAGTGGTATTTTTAACTGGCAGAATGCCACCATGGGTACGTTGAGCCAGATTCCTCTGGCTGAGACAGTCGAAATCTCTTCTGACGGTATCTTTGGAAACACCTAATGCGTCAACCATTTCCTTGACGGATAGATTTCCTCGCTCGTCTAAGAGATCCAAAATTTTCTCAAATCGTTGTTCCTGATACATGAGTCACCTTCTTTCTGATTCTAGTATAGCATCTTTTTGCTTTTTTGCAACATAAAGTCGCAAAAAAACTTAAAAAGAACGAAAAAAGCGCAAAACTTACTAGGGTGAATTTGCCTCTTAAAGTTCCCTTATCATCTTTAAAAATCCCTCAAAAATGCTATAATAGAAGCATTACGAATATTGGAGAGAAACCATGAGTTTTTACAATCATAAAGAAATCGAGCCTAAGTGGCAAAAATATTGGGCTGACAATCACACTTTTAAGACAGGAACAGATGCCTCAAAACCTAAGTTTTATGCGCTTGACATGTTCCCTTACCCATCTGGAGCGGGTCTTCACGTAGGACACCCAGAAGGTTATACAGCAACTGATATCCTCAGCCGTTTCAAACGTGCACAAGGCTACAACGTCCTTCACCCAATGGGTTGGGATGCCTTTGGTTTGCCTGCTGAGCAATACGCTATGGATACAGGGAATGACCCAGCAGAATTCACAGCAGAGAATATTGCCAACTTCAAACGCCAAATCAATGCGCTTGGCTTCTCTTACGACTGGGATCGTGAAGTCAACACAACAGATCCAAACTACTACAAATGGACGCAATGGATTTTCACCAAACTTTACGAAAAAGGCTTGGCCTATGAAGCTAAAGTGCCTGTAAACTGGGTTGAAGAATTGGGTACAGCCATCGCCAACGAAGAAGTTCTTCCAGATGGAACCTCTGAGCGTGGTGGCTATCCGGTTGTCCGTAAACCAATGCGCCAATGGATGCTCAAAATCACTGCCTATGCAGAGCGCTTGCTCAATGACTTGGATGACCTTGACTGGCCAGAATCTATTAAGGACATGCAACGCAACTGGATTGGTAAATCAACTGGTGCCAATGTCACTTTCAAAGTGAAAGGGACTGACAAGGAATTCACCGTCTTTACGACTCGTCCAGATACCCTTTTCGGTGCAACTTTCACTGTCTTGGCACCTGAGCATGAACTAGTAGATGCCATCACAACACCTGAACAAGCTGAGGCTGTAGCGGACTACAAACACCAAGCTAGCCTGAAATCAGACTTGGCTCGTACAGACCTTGCCAAGGAAAAAACAGGGGTTTGGACGGGTGCTTATGCCGTCAATCCTGTCAATGGTAAAGAAATTCCAATCTGGATTGCCGACTATGTTCTTGCTAGCTACGGAACAGGTGCCGTTATGGCCGTACCTGCCCACGATGAACGTGACTGGGAATTTGCTAAACAGTTTGATCTTCCAATCGTAGAAGTGCTTGAAGGTGGCAACGTTGAAGAGGCTGCTTACACAGAAGATGGCCTTCACGTCAACTCTGACTTCTTGAACGGTCTCAACAAAGAAGAAGCGATTGCTAAAATCGTGGCTTGGTTGGAAGAAAAAGGTTTCGGTCAAGAAAAAATCACTTACCGTCTTCGTGACTGGCTCTTTAGCCGTCAACGTTACTGGGGTGAACCAATCCCAATCATTCATTGGGAAGACGGAACTTCAACAGCTGTTCCAGAAAGTGAATTGCCACTTGTCTTGCCAGTCACCAAGGACATCCGCCCTTCAGGTACTGGTGAAAGCCCATTGGCTAACTTGACCGACTGGCTGGAAGTGACTCGCGAAGATGGTGTCAAAGGTCGTCGTGAAACCAACACCATGCCACAATGGGCTGGTTCAAGTTGGTACTACCTTCGCTATATCGACCCACATAACACAGAAAAATTGGCTGATGAGGACCTCCTCAAACAATGGTTGCCAGTAGATATCTATGTGGGTGGTGCAGAACACGCCGTTCTCCACTTGCTTTACGCTCGTTTCTGGCACAAGTTCCTCTATGACCTCGGTGTTGTTCCGACTAAAGAGCCATTCCAAAAACTCTTTAACCAAGGAATGATCTTAGGAACTAGCTACCGTGACCACCGTGGAGCTCTTGTGGCAACTGACAAGGTTGAAAAACGTGACGGTTCCTTCTTCCACATGGAAACAGGAGAAGAGTTGGAGCAAGCACCAGCCAAGATGTCTAAATCCCTCAAGAACGTGGTGAACCCAGACGATGTGGTGGAACAATACGGTGCGGATACCCTTCGTGTCTATGAAATGTTCATGGGACCACTCGATGCTTCTATCGCTTGGTCTGAAGAAGGCTTGGAAGGAAGTCGTAAATTCCTCGACCGTGTTTACCGTTTGATCACAAGTAAAGAAATCGTTGCGGAAAACAATGGCGCTCTTGACAAGGTTTATAACGAAACGGTTAAATCTGTTACTGAGCAAGTCGAGTCTATGAAATTCAACACAGCCATTGCCCAACTCATGGTCTTTGTCAATGCTGCTAACAAGGAAGACAAACTCTATGTGGATTACGCCAAAGGCTTCGTCCAATTGATTGCCCCATTTGCTCCTCACTTGGCAGAAGAACTCTGGCAAACAGTCGCAGCAACAGGTGAGTCAATCTCTTACGTAGCTTGGCCAACATGGGACGAAAGCAAATTGATTGAAGACGAAATCGAAATCGTCGTCCAAATCAAAGGTAAAGTCCGTGCTAAACTCATGGTTGCTAAAGACCTATCACGCGAAGAGTTGCAAGAAGTAGCTCTTGCTAACGACAAAGTCAAAGCAGAGATTGACGGCAAGGAAATTGTTAAGGTGATTGCGGTACCTAATAAACTCGTTAATATTGTTGTAAAATAACCAATTTATTTGCTCATTTGCAACCTCAAACAGTTTCCCAAACAGTTTGATCCAACTAAACTTGTTAACATCGTTGTTAAATAAAAATGAATCCTTCAGAGCTAAGCTCTGGGGGATTTTTTGTATCGCTATATGCTATAATAGTCCCAACTAAGATAAAAACACAGTTCTGGTTGGTAGTCCAGACGTAGGTAAGCCTATCAGTAACCTTCCTCCTTGGTTGTCCATTCTTAGGGATAGATTTAAGGAGGTGCTGTCGTGGAAACAATTTCAATTGGATTGACAGTTTATTTTGAAGATGGATTTTGGCATGGTTTGTTCGAACAAGTGTATCTAGAAACTTATCAAGTTTGTCGTGTGACATTTGGTCAGAAGCCAAAAGATGATGAAATTCTAGAGATCTTACAGACTCAGTTTACTCAATTATCTTTTAGTCCAGAAGCTATAGTTAAGCAACATGTAAAAGTCAAGAATCCTAAACGATTACAGCGAATGGTGAAGAAACAAGTAAATCAGAAAGTTTCTTCCAAGTCGAAAGAACTATTGCAGTTGCAGTATGAGGAAAGGAAAAAGATTTCAAAACATCAATCTAGTGTCCAAAAGCAATTGCTCAAACAAGAGAAATTTGAACGCAAACAGCAAAAACGAAGAGAGAAGCACAAAGGTCACTAGTGACTTTCTCTTTCATAAAATAGAACAGCTCTTTTCGTATAAAAAGAGCTGTTTTTACTTGTGTTGAAAATTCCTTTTGTATATAGATTCCTAATAAACCTACTTGTCGTCAAAAGATTTACTGACGATAGTTTCAAATTCTGGACAATATTTACTTGCCTCAAATTCAATAATCTCATATTGAGCAATCTCATTTTGATAGAATGGATCGTGTGTAATGATTTCTTGAACGGCTTCTTTATTTTTAGCTCTCATGAGAATGATACCGCCAGTTCTTGGATTTTTTCTTCCAGATGCGATAAAATGACCTTTTGTATAATACTGATTTAAAAAATCTATGTGTTTTTCTAAGAATTTTTCAACTGTATCAAGGGGCTTAATATAGGTAAGATTTACAATAAACATAAGTGACTCCTTTAAAATGAATGATAAATAGATTATAATACTCTACAAATAAATTGAATAGTAGGCACATTTTTGTAAGGAGAAAAAATGTTAACAAATAAAAAATGGAATTGCAGTATGTCTCGGGTATTAGATGTGGTTGGTGGGAAATGGAGAATGAATATATTATGGGTTATAAATAAGCATAAGAAAGTTCGTTTCAATCAATTGAGAAGAGAAGTTGAAGGGATTACAACTATCAGTTTGACACGTGGACTAGATGTTTTAATAGAGAAGCAATTGGTTGAAAAATATGATTATGAGTCTATGCCACTTCATACAGAATATGAGCTGACAGAAAAAGGCAAGTCACTAATGCCGATTTTAAGGGACTTGAATCAATGGGGTAAAGAATGGCTGCAATAAATTTGTCCTCATTTTTATCTCTCCCATCTCACCACTTGGACTCTCATTTTGACCACTTATCCCAAAAGGCCGTTTTTTAAACGGCTTTTTTGCTAGACTGGTTCTATCAAAAGGAGAGAGAACATGATATTACAAGCTAAAAACATAAGCAAACGTTACGGAAATCATCTTGCCGTGGATAATATTCACTTACAATTTAAAAGAGGGACGTTCAATGCGATTCTAGGTCCGAACGGGGCCGGCAAATCGACGACAATTTCCATGTTGATTGGTTTGAAGCAACCAACGCAAGGCGAAATTATCTATGAACCCGGTACTAAAATTGGAGTGGTCTTCCAAACCAGTGTTTTAGATGAGATGCTGACGGTTAGGGAAAATCTGATTATTCGTGCTAAACAGTATAAAGGTCTTAAACCTAATCGTGTGTCAGATCTCATTGATCAATTAGGTCTATCAGCCTTCCAAAAACAAAAATACGGGACGCTTTCAGGTGGCCAAAAGCGTCGGGTTGACATTGCGCGTGCACTTCTCTCACAACCAGATATTTTATTCTTGGATGAGCCAACAACGGGTTTGGATATCCAAACTCGAAAGTCTATTTGGGATTTGCTCTATCAATTGCAGAGGGAAGAGGGGATGACCGTTGTACTGACCACGCATTATCTTGATGAAGCAGATGAAGCTGATCAGATTTATATTGTGGACCATGGAAAAGTGATTGCTCAAGGATCGGCATTAGATATTAAGAGTCAGTATGCAAAAAACATCTTGAAGATTCGCTTCAAGGAGAGACAGCAGATAGAAAGTCTCAAATCTTTGGGAATGTCAGTAGAGCAACAAAGTCAATTGGAGTATGTTCTTCAACCCGAGAGTGAAAGGGAAGCCATTGATTACCTGGCGCAAGTTAGAGATAAAATAGCCCATTTTGAGTTTCGTCCAGGGACCATGGATGATGCCTTTATTGCACTTACAGGAAGGGAGGTTCGCTAATGCTAGCCTTACTAAAGCGGAATTTTTTATTGTATTTTAGGAATCTTTCAGGGGTTTTCTTCTCCCTGTTGGGAGCCTTGATTTCCTTTATTCTCTATATTATTTTTCTTCAAAAGAATCTAACAGATGCCTGGGCTCAGCTTCCCAATAGTGGTCCTTTGTTAAATAATTGGCTGATGAGTGGGACGCTGGCTGTGACAGGGATTACGACAAGTCTGGCTGCCCTGACTCAGTTAGTAAAGGACCGTGAACGTCAAGTAGATCGGGACCTTTATTTATCGAATCATGGAAAATGGCGGTTACCATCTTCATATCTAGCGAGTGCAATCATCATTTCTTTTGCCATGCAGGTCCTTATGTATGTGCTGATGTGTGGCTATTTTAGAGAAGTTCCCAAACTATCCATACTACCTGAAGTTCTCCTTATTATGTTGCTTAGTAGCCTGCTTTCTAGCTTGGTGAATGCCATTTTTGTTCACTTTTTCCAATCAGTAGATAGTCTTGGAAAGTTTGCGACCATAGTGGGTACAGCTTCCGGTTTTTTGGTAGGGACTTATGTACCTTTGGGCGTTCTACCTAATTTTGCTCAACTACTAATGAAATCTACCCCAGCAACTTATATTGCTGCACTTTATCGGCAAGTCCTCATGAATGAAACATTAAGTGAGACCTTTAAAGGTCAAGATGATCTTCGCCAAGAGTTCCAAGAGAAAATGGGTGTTCAACTCAAGTGGCAAGAGTTGTTGACAAAGGAAAATACTTACTTTATAGTGTTAGGAGGTATTCTTCTAGTAGGCATTCTTTGGGCTGTTTTAGTGAAAAAGTCTAGTAAGAAAAAATAAGTGAGAGTTGGAATAGGAATGAAACTTCGTTTTGAAGAAAAATCAGATATTTCGACAAAGGACCCCTGTGTGGTTATCCAAGCAGAGCGATTGTCTGATCAAGCACGAGAGGTAATGGATTACCTCGAACACTTTTCAGTTGTAAATCAAGTGGTGATTCCTATTAAAACGGATGATCATTTGGTTATGGTAAAAATTGATGATATTATCCTAGCTGAAATTGATAAGAATGTGTTAACGATTTATACAATAGACAAAACCTATACGATCAAAGAGACACTGATAAACTTTCAGCATCGCATCAATCGTCGAAGTTTTTTACAGATATCACGTCATGCTGTTATGAATATAGACCATTTGGAATCCCTATCAGATAGTTTTTCTGGCAATATGATGGCCAAAATGACAGGTGGAGTGAAGTCTAGTGTCAGCCGAAAATATGTCAAATCCTTGATGGATTATTTAGGGGTCTAGGAGGAACCTATGAAACGTTTTATTGCTTATTTTGTATCCGGCGTGAGAACGGGATCGTTCTTCTATCTTGCCCTCCTTTTATTAGGTCAATTATTTCCCCAGATTATCTATCCAAAAGTTAGTGTGGGAAATATTTTAGCCCTCTTTATGATGAGTGGCTTAATGGGGATGCTCTCGTGGATTTTGGAAGACCTTGACCGTATGTCCTACAGACTTAGAGTAATCTTGCATTTCTTGTTGACGGCGATTGTACTGATAGGGACTTGTCTAATAGCGGGTTGGATTGATGCTGTGCTGAATCCTATCCTATGGGTTGTCTTCATTTCCGTTTATATTATTATCTGGCTTTACCTCATTTGGCAAATGCATATGAGAACCCAACGTATTAACCAAGCCTTATTACATCGTCGAAGCCAGAAAAAGAAAGAAAAGTAAGAAATTATACGAACTTCAAAAAAGACTCTTTAGCCCCTTGACCCTCACGTCACGTCATAGCCTATACTCTTAATCAGAGAGGAGTTCTAATGAAATCTGTAAAAGAAGTGAGCCAACTATCAGGTGTCAGTGTGCGCACCCTTCATTATTATGACGAAATTGATTTGCTGAAACCGTCAGTTGTGGCTGAGAATGGCTACCGTTACTATAATCGCGATGCGGTTGTCCGTTTGCAGGAAATATTGCTTTACCGTGAGTTAGACTTTCCTCTCAAAAAAATTAAGGAAATCGTAGGTCAAGCAGGCTATGATAAAGTCCAAGCGCTTAAGGACCAAATCAAGCTTTTAGAGCTGAAAAAGTCCCGTTTAGAAGCCGTCATAGCCCATGCCAAGGCCTTACAAATGGAGGAAGAAGAAATGTCATTTGAAGCATTTGATCAAAAAGCTGTGGAAGCATTTCAGGAAGAAGCTCAGGCTAGATGGGGTCAGACAGAAGCTTATCAAGCTTTTGCGGCTAAGGGGGAAGAGTCCTTCCCTGAAGTTACCAAAGAGATGACTGCAATCATGTCTACCTTTGGACAGCTCAAGGAGTCTAATCCTAATGACAATAGTGTTCAGGAGCAAGTAAAGGTGCTACAAGATTATATTAGTCAGCATTTTTATCCATGTGACCAAACGGTATTAGCTGGTCTAGGTCAGATGTACCAAACAGATAATCGCTTTTCTAGCTTTATCGATAAAGTCGGAGGACCAGGTACTGCAGTCTTCCTTGCAGAAGCCATTCGTATTTATTGTCAATAAACTAAAGCCAAAGCCAAAGTCTTAGGGACTTTGGCTTTTTCTCATGCCATAGTGACATTTATGTCACTATTTTTATAATCATTTAATGTTTATAATTAATGTATCGTTTTAGAAGGCGATTAGTTAAGTTTTTCTGCTATTTTGCTTGAAATTTTCTTACAGATAACCAGAGGAAATCTAATCAAAATCTAATCTAAATCAATTTTACGGAGGAAATCATGTCCATTTTAACCATTGACCACATCTCAAAGTACTATAATCTCGATGGTACAAACCAAGAGCGCGCTTTGAACGATGTCACACTTGAGATTGCACCAGGCAAGATTACTGCTATCTACGGTCCATCTGGCTGTGGTAAAACCAGTCTGCTCAGTATTATTAGCGGCTTGGATAGTCATTATCAGGGAAATCTGTATTTCAAGAATCAGAACATGCGTGATTTTTCAGAGCGTGACCTGACCTATTTTAGAAAGGCCCATATTGGCTTTGTTTTTCAAAATTTCAATCTGATCCCTCATCAATCAGTCCTTGAAAATGTCAAGATGCCTCTTTACGTTAAAAATATGACTGACAAAGAGATGGTCGAGATTGCGGCAAAAGAGCTCAATCGTCTTGGAATTGGAGGCTTTATCAAGAAAAATGTTAAGCAGCTTTCTGGTGGGCAAAAACAACGTGTGGCCATTGCCCGTGCCTTGGTCAATAATCCAGAAATGATTGTAGCGGATGAACCGACAGGTTCTCTTGATTCTCAGTCTCAGGAAAATGTTCTAGAAATTTTTAAAGAGCTAGCTGAGGCAGGCAAAACTGTGATTATCGTAACCCATAACCCTGAAGTGGCGGATTATGCGGATGTTGTCATTAAAATGAAGGATGGTGAAGTCGTTGAAACAATCGAAAAATAAGGGGTTGACCCTCAAGCATAAACTTAAATTGTCATTGAACAACTTTATGGAACGTAAGTGGCGTAATCTTTTGATTGCGACGGCCACATCCATTGGTTTTATTGGTGTCTTGATTTCCTTTGGTTTGGGAAATGCTATTGTTGGTATGATTAATGACAGTACCGATGGTGGTAACATTCCATCTCAAATTCAGATTAGTCTTAGTGCTAAGTCAGCAGGCAGAGGGGTTCTCAATGCAGATGACGAAAAGTTTATTCGTAGCCAGATTAAGAGTGATGACATTAAATATTTGGAAAGTCCCTTTGGCATGAATATGACCAGTCTTACCCTTGATGGTAAGACCATGGATTTCAGCAAGGACCTTCCTAACTATTCTCAGGTTATCAGTCTCTACAAGAACACAAAAATATCTACATCTCGCAATGGTAAGGATAAGATTTCAGCCGGGAAACCTTTTAAATCTGCAGATGAAGAGGGCTTGACCCTTCCGATGAGCTTTGTCAAATACTACAACCAAGAAACCGGCAAGAAGCTCAAGGCTAAAGACTTTATCGACAAAGAAATCTCAGCTCAGATTGTTGAAAATACTGCTGAGGAAACTAAAGTAGCGGATATCAAGACTAAGATTGTCCGTATTGTTGATGACAGCGAGGATGCTGAAGAAAGCACTAGTTATATGCCTGCCAAACAATTGGAAGCCCTACTCAAAGAAAATGGTTTTACCAAGACAGTCTCTTACATGCTTTTGGAACTTAAGGATCCAGCCAAGACTGAGCAAGTCACTAAAAAATTGCAGAGAAACAAAAAGTACCTGGTGCTTTCTCAACAGGCCATCCTAGATGTGATTATTAAATTCATCCGTGTTATCCAGGCTCTCTTGATTATCCTTTCGTCACAAGCTATCCTAGTTTCAGCTGTTATGATTGGGATTATCATCTATATCAATATCATGCAACGCTCAAAAGAGATTGGTGTTATGAAGGCCGTAGGTTACCTTAATCGTGATGTGAAAGCCATCTTTGTTTACGAGGCCCTTTGGATCACGGGTATCTCCCTGGCTCTTGCCCTCCTTGTATCGCAGGGAGTTGGAAGCTTGGCCAATATGATTGTTTCACATTTCTACCCAAGTGTCAGCAAGGTATTTGACCTCAACCTGACATCAATTCTTATCATGTTTGGCTTCTCGCTCTTGATGGGCTATGTATCAGCCTACCTTCCAGCCCGTAAAATCAGTAAAATGGACCCTGTCGAGTCCCTAAGATATGAATAGAAATGAAGAGTAGTTCACCAAGACTACTCTTTTTTAATATACAAACATTAGAAAAATTTGAAAATCCAAATAATAATTAACTTTCTGAAAAGTGGAGACAATTGCCCAAAAATGCTATAATAGTCGCATGTAAAAGCTATTGACAACAAAATGAAGCACCGATTAGATTGGAGAAATTCTATGTATAAAGATGATAGTTTAACCTTGCATACCGACTTGTACCAAATCAATATGATGCAGGTTTACTTTAACCAAGGCATTCATAATAAGAAAGCTGTTTTCGAAGTCTTTTTCCGTCAGCTCCCTTTCAAGAATGGTTTCGCCGTTTTTGCCGGTTTGGAACGTATTGTTAACTATCTTGAAAATCTGACGTTTTCAGAAACCGATATTGCCTATTTGAAGGACCTTGGTTACCCTGCTGATTTTCTAGATTACCTAGCTAATTTAAAACTTGAATTGACCATCAATTCGTCACTTGAGGGAGATTTAGTGTTCGCTAATGAACCGATTTTCCAGGTGGAAGGTCCCTTGGCCCAGTGTCAACTCGTAGAGACTGCTTTGCTTAATATTATCAATTATCAGACGCTGATTGCGACCAAGGCAGCTCGAATCCGCTCAGTAATTGGTGATGCCCCTCTTTTAGAGTTTGGAACACGTCGTGCACAAGAGATGGATGCAGCAATTTGGGGTACCCGTGCAGCTGTGATTGGTGGTGCGGATGCGACATCAAATGTTCGTGCCGGTAAGATTTTCGGCATTCCAGTTTCTGGTACTCACGCTCATGCTCTTGTTCAGGCCTATGGCAATGATTACGATGCCTTCAAAGCTTATGCATCTACTCATAAAGACTGTGTATTCCTTGTGGATACCTATGACACTCTCAAAATTGGTGTTCCTAATGCCATTCGTGTAGCTAAAGAGCTGGGTGATAAGATCAATTTCTTGGGTGTCCGTCTTGATTCAGGTGACTTGGCTTACCTGTCTAAACAAGTACGTAAGCAACTAGATGCGGCTGGTTTCCCTAATGCCAAGATTTATGCTTCAAACGATCTTGATGAAAATACCATCCTTAACTTGAAGATGCAAAAGGCCAAAATTGATGTTTGGGGTGTCGGTACCAAACTTATCACTGCTTATGACCAACCAGCCTTGGGTGCTGTCTACAAGATTGTCTCAATCGAGGATGATCAGGGTGTCATGCATGATACTATCAAATTGTCCAACAATGCTGAGAAGGTATCAACACCAGGTAAGAAGCAAGTCTGGCGTATTACAAGTCGTGCTAAGGGTAAATCAGAAGGTGACTATATCACCTTTGCGGACACAGATGTTAATGCTTTAGAAGAAATTAATATGTTCCACCCGACCTACACCTACATCAATAAAACTGTCCGTGGTTTTGATGCGGTACCACTCTTGGTACCTATCTACGATAAGGGTCAACTCATCTATGACTTGCCTAGTCTTAATGAAATCAAGGCTTATGCGACTAAGGAATTGGATGAGCTTTGGAATGAGTACAAGCGCATGCTAAACCCTCAAGATTATCCAGTTGACTTAGCTAAAGACGTATGGGATAACAAGATGACCCTTATTGACAATGTACGAAAGAAAGCCCATAACTTGCCAGAGTAAAAGGAGACATTATGACTTTGCAAGAAACAATTATTGATCAACTAGGGGTTAAACCTAACATTGATCCAAAAGAAGAAATTCGAAAATCTGTTGATTTTTTGAAGGCTTATATGCTCAAACATCCTTTCCTTAAGTCTTATGTTTTAGGGATTTCCGGAGGTCAAGATTCTACCTTGGCTGGCCGTCTAGCCCAACTTGCCGTTGAAGAGCTTCGTGCAGAGACAGGGAAAGACTATCAGTTTATTGCCATTCGCTTGCCTTATGGAGTGCAGGCAGACGAGGATGATGCCCAACATGCCCTTGCTTTTATCAAGCCAGATGTGAGTCTTGCGGTTAACATTAAGGAAGCTGTTGATGGTCAGGTTGCTGAGCTTGCCAGGGCAGGTGTAAGTATTTCTGACTTTAACAAGGGAAATATTAAGGCTCGTCAACGCATGATTACTCAATATGCAGTTGCTGGTGAAAATAGTGGAGCAGTCATTGGTACAGACCATGCTGCTGAAAATCTTACAGGCTTTTTCACAAAATTTGGTGATGGTGGTGCCGATATCTTGCCACTTTTTCGTCTGAACAAGCGTCAAGGTGCAGCCCTTCTTGCGGAACTTGGTGCTGACAAGGCTCTCTATGAAAAAGTGCCAATAGCAGATTTGGAAGAGGACCGGCCAGGAATCGCTGATGAAGTGGCTCTTGGTGTGACCTATCGTGAGATTGATGATTACCTTGAAGGCAAGGAAGTATCAGCAAAAGCTCAAGAAACCATTGAAAATTGGTGGCGTAAAGGTCAACACAAACGCCATTTGCCAATCACTATTTTTGACGATTTTTGGAAATAAGAGGAGAATATGATT
The DNA here is from genome assembly GCF_030440175.1 of Streptococcus sp. SV2. NCBI lineage: Bacteria > Bacillati > Bacillota > Bacilli > Lactobacillales > Streptococcaceae > Streptococcus > Streptococcus sp. SV2. Next base: position 120,909 of record NZ_JAQFJQ010000002.1, on the reverse strand, counting down.
TATGATTAAAGCTTACATTGACTTTTGGAAGCGTGCTTTTGACTTTAGAGGACGTTCAACACGTCCAGATTTTTGGTGGACTTATTTGGTTAATGTCATTATTATGACCATTCTTGTCGTATTTTGTATTCTCATTCCATTGTTCAGTAATGTTGATTTTAACGACCCAGCTCTGTTAAATAATCCGGCTGAACTGCGACAATTGATTATGGGCTATGCATGGCCAGTCATGCTCTTTGGTTTAATTGAACTCATCCCACAATTGTCCCTCCAAACACGTCGCTTGCGAGATGCAGGCTTTCATCCAGCATGGGTACTTCTAAGTTGTATGGGGTTCATACCGATCGTGGCTTTATTCTCAATTTTCGGAAGCATTGCACTTTTAATCATGTCTTGTATGCCAAGTAAAGCAGAGCCTCAAACAGTTTTTAATCAAGCGGAATAAGATTGTTGGTAACCCTAGGTTTGACCTAGGGTTATTTTTAAATTGAATTTTCAGAAATTAGTGATAAAATAGTAAGGAATAAGGCTTAAAAGGAGGAATCTTATGACTTCACTATCAAGAGATTTCACAGATAAACTATTTGCGGATTATGAAGCCAATGCTAAATACAGTGCTATTGAGAATGCTGTAACACACAACGGCTTGCTTAAATCCATCGAAACACGTCAATCAGCAGTTGAAAATGATCATGTATTTTCAATTGATTTGACTAAAGATGAAGTGTCTAACCAAAAGGCTTCAGGTCGTTGCTGGATGTTTGCGGCACTTAATACTTTCCGTCACAAATTGATTTCAGACTTCAAATTGGAAAGCTTTGAGCTTTCTCAAGCTCATACTTTCTTCTGGGACAAGTATGAAAAATCAAATTGGTTCTTGGAACAAATCATTGCTACAGCAGATCAAGAGATTGGCAGTCGTAAGGTTAAATTCCTTCTGGATACCCCTCAACAAGATGGTGGACAATGGGATATGGTCGTATCACTTTTCGAAAAATATGGTGTCGTTCCCAAATCAGTATATCCAGAGTCTGTAGCTTCAAGTAATAGTCGCGAACTTAACCAATACCTTAATAAACTCCTTCGCCAAGATGCTCAGATTTTGCGTGATTTGATTGCTGGTGGTGCTGATCAAGCTGCTGTTCAAGCTAAGAAAGAAGAACTTCTTCAAGAAATCTTCAATTATCTAGCTATGACTCTTGGCTTACCACCACGTCAGTTTGATTTTGCTTACCGTGATAAAGATAACAACTACCAATCTGAGCAAAATATCACTCCACAAGCTTTCTTTGAGAAATATGTAGGTCTTAAACTTAGCGACTATGTGTCAGTCATCAATGCTCCAACAGCTGATAAACCTTATGGAAAATCATACACTGTTGAGATGTTGGGAAATGTTGTAGGAGCGCCAAGTGTTCGTTATCTTAACCTTCCGATGGATCGTTTCAAAGAGCTTGCTATTGCACAAATGAAGTCAGGAGAAACTGTTTGGTTTGGTTCAGATGTTGGTCAAGTCTCAGATCGTCAAAAAGGTATTCTTGCAACTAATGTATATGATTTTACAGCAAGCATGGATATTAACTTGACGCAAGACAAGGCAGGACGTTTGGATTACAGTGAATCTCTCATGACCCATGCCATGGTATTGACCGGAGTGGATTTGGACGCTGATGGCAAATCGGTTAAATGGAAGGTTGAAAATTCTTGGGGAGATAAGGTCGGACAAAAAGGATACTTTGTTGCTTCCGATGCTTGGATGGATGAATACACCTATCAAATCGTTGTTCGCAAAGACTTCCTTACAGCTGAAGAATTGGCTGCCTATGAAGCAGATCCACAAGTGCTTGCGCCTTGGGATCCAATGGGAGCCCTTGCTTCAAAATAAGAGGATATTTCAAAAACACTGGAATTTTATCCAGTGTTTTTAGTTGGCTTCATTAGAATTTATGGTTGTAAAAAAGAGCTATCCAATGGATAACTCTTTTCGATTGCTTTTACTCATCAGCTGTAGAGGTGTTTGAATTTGAATGTTCAGAGCTGTTAGAACCCGATGTTGAAGGATTTGTTGATGCATCAGGGCCATACTGTTGACTATCTTGTGAGCTTGATGAATCACTGCTTTGACTTGAACCTAGGCTTGATGAAGAACTAGAAGTTCCAAGTGAACCTGTATAGACGTTTGATGTCGAAGAACCAGTAAGGAAGACATAGCTACCATTGTTATAAACACCGCTAGGCATATCAAAATCTTCAGAACCGGCACCATACATTTGGTTCAGATAGCTACTTGTGATACCGTAGATTTGTTTAGCGATATCAAGGTCTGAGCCATAAAGTGGAGTTTTACGGTTTTTATAACCTGTCCAAATGGCCATTGCATATTTAGTATTATAACCAACGAACGTTTCGTCAGGAACCATAAGGTCAGCATAGACACCACTTGATCGTTGTACTTGGTAGTACTCATCATCACCGTAGTTAGATGTACCTGTCTTACCGGCATTAATCGTACCAGGAACATAAGCTTCAGTCGCCGTACCACCTGTCAAAACCTGTTTCAACATGCTATTCATCATATAAGCTGTTTGTGGCGACATGGCCTTGGTACCTTTAGAATCAAATGATTTCGTTGAACCATCTTCAAACTTAATTGAACTAATATAAGATGGTTTATAGTAAGTACCACCATTGGCAAAGGCTGCATAGGCGGCTGCCATCTTCTCACTTGAGGCACCATATTTAGAATCTGATGATGATGTTGAAGATGAGATGGCGTTTGAGTAGAACATCTCTGGGTATTCAATACCCAAATCTTTCAAGAAGGATTGAGCATACTCCAAACCAGTCGCTTGAAGGGCTTTAACCGCAGTGACGTTACGTGATTGTTGAAGCGCATAAGTCAGAGAGATGCTTCCGTAATACTTGTGGTCCCAGTCATAAACAGGAGTTGAAGTACCTGGGAAATTATAAGGGTTATCATAAACGGTAGTACCGGTGTTAGTGTATACCCCTTTTTCAATAGCAGGTGCGTAATCGGTGATAGGCTTCATTGTAGAACCCCAGTCACGGTCAGTTTGAACCGCTTGGTTTGTACCAAGGGCGATATTTTCGTCTTGGTGACGTGATCCCAATTGAGCAACCACATGTCCATTAGTAACATCAATGATAGTAGAAGCTACTTGAAGTTTATCGTCAGGATAAGCAATATAATCGTTTGAGTTGTAGACATTCCAAATGTATTTTTGGATGTCAGGATTAAGGTTAGTGTAGACGTCCAATCCAGCTGAGTAGATGTCAGCATTAGCATCGTCAGATACTTGTTCAATAACTTGTTTAATGTAGTTATCTAAATAAGGTTCATAGCTAGCTTTTTTCGTAAGTGGGAGAAGGCCATCTGATACACTTGTTGCCTTTGCCTTCTCATACTCGTCTTTAGAAATGTTTTTATCGTCATACATTTCTTTAAGAACAGTATTACGACGTTCTGTTGCTGCATCAGGATTAGCATACGGATCGTATTGTGTCGGAGCCTGTGGAATACCAGCAAGCAAGGCAGCTTGAGCCACAGATAAGTCACTCAAATCTTTACCAAAGTAAGATTTTGCAGCGGTCTTCATACCATAATAACCGTTACCCATGTATACCTTGTTAACATAGAAAGTCAAGATTTCTTGCTTAGTGAATTGTCGCTCCATCTGAAGAGACAACCAGATTTCTTGAGATTTACGTTTAAGAGTTTGGTCTGAGGTATTTGTAGAGAAGTAAGCCAATTTAATCAACTGTTGGTCAAGTGTAGATCCCCCTTGGGTGCTACTATGACGAAGGTTATTAACGGCTGCTCCCATGATACGATAAACGTCAATACCACGGTGAGTAAAGAAACGCTTGTCTTCGATAGAAGTAATGGCATTAACGAGAGTTGTTGGAATTTCATCTGTTGATGCACTTTCACGTTTTTCAGACCCCAAGTCAGCGATAAGACTACCATTGGTATCGTAGATCTTACTTGAGTTTGTGGATTGAAGTTTGTTTTCGGTGAGTTTAGGGACACTGCTAACATAGTAAGCAAAGAGCCCACCACCTGCGATGACACAGATTACAAAGAAAGTTAGTAGTCCAATGAATCCGTATTTTGCAATACGCCAACCGAGACTTTGATCAGACGAAGCTGAACGCTTTCCTTTACTATAGCGAGAAGAATCTGAACGATTGATCTTTATGTTTTTAGCACGTTTAGTCAAACCGTTAAGTGATTCTTTAAAGTTGCTGAAATTAAATTTAGCCATTATGTGTTACCACCTAATAATTTTTCAATGATTTCTAAATAAGGAACTTGAGGATAAGCTGCTTCTGCAATTGCGTAGCCTCTTTTTTTGATATAATCAAGAGGCATTGATTTTGTCCCCTTATCAATCTGATAAAAGGCAATCAGGTCTTTAGCGGGCAGAAGGTAGGTTTCCTTAAGCGTTGAGAAATGAAGTAGCACAAAGCAAATCCCATCTTGATTGATAACCTGAGACATGTGTTCAATTTGATGCGCATGAAAATTTTTCATAGGCATCGATGTCTTTTGTCGTGTCTCTTTGGCTTCAAAATCAATGTAGTATCCTTTGTAAACACCAGAGTAATCGGTAGTGGAGGCTTGTCTAAAGTAAGCCTCTACAATCTTTGCTCTTGAACGCTTTGGATAATCAACTTTGACAATCTGAACAGGAGTGGGTTTTTTGTGAATAACAGCTAAACCACGTGACAAATAATAATCATTAGTCGCATTAATAGCAGATTCAAAGCTCATTCCCCGATTGGCAAAGTCAACACTATTGGATTTTTTAGGACGTGCCTGTGCAATCTTACGAGATATCTGATGGGGATAGTTTACCATTTCTTTCCCTTCTTCTTTATAAGATATGCATAAAGACTATTTCATTATACCATAAAATGAACGAGGAAAACAAGGAATGACATCACTACTGGTAACTGGCTATAAGAGCTTTGAACTTGGTGTTTTTAAAGATAATGATCCCAAGGTAACTATCATAAAAAAAGCTATTAAGCGTGATTTTAAGCGTTTTTTGGATGAAGGGGTAGACTGGATAATTTTTACTGGAAATCTTGGTTTTGAATTTTGGGCGTTGGAAGTGGCTAAGGAACTTCAAGAAGATTACTCTTTGAAATTAGCCACCCTTTTTCCATTTGAAACGCATGGGCAGAATTGGAATGAAGCGAATCAGGCCAAACTTGCAGCTTTTAAGCAGGTCGATTTTGTTAAGTATAGTTTTCCTGCCTACCAATCACCAGCTCAATTCAAACAGTTTAACCAGTTTCTCATTGACAATACCGATCAGGCCTATGTGTTTTATGAACCTGAAAATGAAACAAATCTGAAATATTTTTACGATATGATGTTAGAAGCAAAGGACTATCCTCTATCTAGGCTGACTTTTGATGACCTCAATGAGTTGATGTCAGAATAGGATATAATTGTTTTTTAAGCTTGCAATTTTATTATTTTTTCTGTATCATAAAAACATTAGACAGTAAAGTATTAGTAAGTTAGATAAGACAAGTATTGGAGAGTATCATGGCTAAAATTAATTTAACGCCCAAGAAAATCTACGAACAAGAATTTAAAACTAGTATGCGTGGGTACGATAAAAAAGAAGTTGATGAATTTCTAGATGATGTCATCAAAGACTATGGTGTTTATATTGCACTGGTTAAGGAACTGCAAGAGGAAAATGCAAAATTGAAGGCTAAAGCCTCAGCTGCTCCTGCGAGTCGTTCAGCTTATGCAAGTGCAACAAGTGAACCATCACGTGCCACTGCCAATGTAGCTTCATCTTCAAACTACGATATTTTAAAACGTATCAGTCGTTTGGAAAAAGAAGTCTTTGGAAAACAAATTGTCAAATAACTCTGGTTTTGTGCAATTTTTGGATAATCGCATGGTTGTTAGTCTTCCATGAGGAAAGTCCATGCTAGCACTGGCTGTGATGCCAGTAGTGTTTGTGCTAGGTGAATCAATAAGCCTAGGGACTTGATTCTCAAGTTACGGCGAGTGAACCGGCTAAGTCGTTGGATAGGTCTTAGTAGCTCTGAAAGTGCCACAGTGACGGAGTTTTTAGGGAAACCTAAAAAGTGGAACGCGGTAAACCCCTCAAGCTAGCAACCCAAACTTTGGTAGGGGCATGGGATGGCTGGAAACGAACGGACCATCCTGACTGCTTTGCAGTAGACAGATGATTATCGAAGGAAGTGGTGCCTAGTCACTTCTGGAACAAAACATGGCTTATAGAAAATTGCATATAGGTGAGGCTGAGACGCATGTCTCAGCCTTCTTTTAGCAAGAATTCCCTCATTTCAAATTTTTTAAGGATACAGAGGAAAAAGATAAGCGAGAGGTTAATGACATTTAGATTTGTAATGATTAGATAAAAGGGTAACAATGAAAGAAACATTTACATTAGTAGCAACGGCTGCGGCAGGCCTTGAAGCAGTGGTTGGACGTGAATTGCGTGAGTTAGGGTATGATACTCAGGTTGAAAATGGTAAGGTACGTTTTCAGGGTGATGTTCGTGCTATTGCTGAAACCAATCTTTGGTTGAGAGCTGCAGATCGCATTAAGATTGTGGTGGGTGAGTTTCCAGCACGTACCTTTGAGGAACTTTTTCAGGGGGTCTTTGCCTTAGATTGGGAGAATTACCTTCCCCTCGGAGCGAAGTTTCCAATTTCAAAGGCCAAATGTGTTAAATCAAAACTTCATAACGAACCATCTGTTCAGGCAATCTCCAAGAAAGCTGTCGTTAAGAAACTACAGAAGTATTTCCACCGTCCTGAAGGCGTACCCCTTCAAGAAACGGGTGCAGAATTTAAGATTGAAGTGTCTATCTTAAAGGATAAGGCTACGGTATTGATTGATACCACAGGTGCTAGTCTCTTTAAACGTGGTTACCGTACCGATAAGGGTGGAGCACCGATTAAAGAAAATATGGCGGCCGCCATTCTTGAACTGAGTAATTGGTATCCCGATAAACCCCTGATTGACCCGACTTGTGGTTCAGGTACCTTCTGTATTGAGGCGGCGCTAATTGGTATGAATATTGCTCCCGGATTTAATCGTGATTTTGCCTTTGAAGCCTGGAATTGGGTGGATAAAGATTTAGTACAGTCGGTCCGTGATGAAGCGGAAGGTAAGGCAAATTATGATGCTGAATTGGATATCATGGGTTGTGATATTGATGGCCGTATGGTTGAGATTGCTAGAGCTAACGCACGTGAGGCTGGTCTTGAAGATGTTATTAAATTGAAACAAATGCGTTTGCAAGACTTAAAAACGGATAAAATCAATGGTGTTATCATTTCAAATCCTCCTTATGGGGAGCGCTTGTTGGATGACAAGGCTGTGGATATCTTGTATAATGAAATGGGCAAAACTTTTGCGCCGCTTAAAACTTGGAGCAAGTTTATCTTGACCAGTGATGAACAATTTGAAAGTAAATACGGTATGAAAGCCGACAAAAAACGTAAGCTATATAACGGTACCCTTCGAGTTGATTTATATCAATATTTTGGAGAACGTGTTCGCCGTTCAGAGGCTAGAAAGGTAAATTAAACGTGTCAGAAGATAAAACACAAAATGGCTATGAAGGTAGCCAAAAACTAGATTTTCAAGAAGCTAAGGAAATGACAGTTGGTGAGGCTGTCCGCAAAGAAGCTGAGATTAATGCTGGTGTAACAAAAACGGATAGCATTTTGGATAAGTATATCAAGCAACACCGTGAAGAAGTTGCTTCTCAAAAATTCTCCAAAACAATTGAAGCTGATGGTGATACCTCACCTTTGGATGCCTTTATTCAAAAGCAACGTCAAGAATTTGCGGATTCAGGTTTAATTGGTCAATCAATGGCTAATGAGTCAATCAACTCAACAACAGCTACTGAAGAGGTTACACCGGTCACATTTGGTTTTGATGTCACTGATACTAAGGAAGAAGAGACTTCGCCTGCTGTTGATAGACAGTTGCCAGATGCTCCTGTGGAACCTGAGGTGATTGTTCAACCTGAAAGTCAAAGCTCTGAAACGGTTATCACTTCATTGAACGCAGATCGTTTTATCACATCAGAAGCAGAAAAATTTGATCTTGGCGATGCTATCGCAGAACCAGCTACTTCAGTTGAGCAACCGGTCTATAGCGAAGCAACTGTAGATAATATTGATGATAACAATCCTTTGATTGCGAACATTGATGATCCGCTACCCCAAGGCCCTGAAGTAGCTAATAGCAATACTCCTGAGCCCCAAGAGTCTAAGCCTTTGTTAGATGATGTTGCTATTTCACAAACCATTGATTTATCAGCCATTGCTGCATCGGTTGCAGGGGTAACAGGGGCTAAAGCTGATGATGAGACAGCGACACCAAAAGTTTCAATGAGTGTTAATCGTCCTTCAGCAGAAGAAAGAATCTCTTCAGAGTCTGTTTCACCATCTCATAAGGGTGCTTTTGATGATGATATTCCAGTTTACCGCCGTAAGGGAGTTGTCATCGGTGCTTTAACGGTTTTGGCTTTAGCTATAATTGGTGGGGGCTATGCTCTTTATCACGGCACTCATAGTCAATCTGCTAAAACTGCCAGCACGGCTTCTTCAGCAACGTCATCATCATCAAGCAAGGATACAGCAGCTGCGGATAATAAGGCCTTCGAAGAAATGTATAAGAATTTCTTCACAGATGATGAGCAAACAAAGCTTGCTAATGATCAATTTGGCAAGTTACCAGATTTGGAAAAACTGCTTAAAAAATTGGAAAAAACCAAGTATTATGAGTCAGCTAAAACCAAATATAATAATTTGAAGAAACAAATTGAAGCAGTTCAAAAGATTAATAGTAAGTATGAATCAGATGCTCTTGTAGATGGTAGCTACAATGGATCTATCTCTGTTAAATCTGACGCTAATTTCAATGATCTTCCAGAAAGTGTGACTACCACTGGTAACGCTAGTCTTGATAGTACCATTCAAGAAGCAATCAAGGGTGGTAAAACACAGCTTGAAGAAAAAGCTAAGGTTGCTAGTGCAACATCTGCGGCGACAGCTTCTGCCAGCGACAATACCGCTAGTCCTGCTGCACCATCAGGTGGTAACACATCTGGAGCTGCTTCTAATACTGGTGATGCCACTGCGTCAAATACTTCTGGGGCTCAAAGTGATTCAGCTAACTCAGCTTCAACAGGTGTAGCTAGTGGAACTACAGGTGGTTCAGCTGCAGCTTCAACAATTGTGACACGAGGGATTACTAATTACAATCCATCTATCCTCCAACGTGATCGCTCACGAGTACCATACAACGCAAACGTCGTAGCGGACACAAGTAACCCAGCTTGGACTTGGGGAGATGGTATTCTTGATAAGGTTATCAGTACTTCACACTCACGTGGTTACTTCTCAGGAGATAACTTCATCCTTGAACCAATTAACATCATCAATGGTAATGGTTACTACAACTTGTACCTTCCTGATGGAACTTACCTCTTTAGTATCAACTGTAAGACAGGTTACTTTGTTGGTAATGGTTCAGGACATTCAGACAAACTTGATTACTAATAAAAGTTGAGAACACTCCCTGAGGGGGTGTTTTTGATTTATCGTGATACAGGCCTAGTTTATAAGGAATTTGTGCTATAATAGAGGGATAGGATAGGGGTGAATACTATGGCAAAATTGATGCCGGGTAGAGTCCGTAATGAGGGTATTAAACTATTCGAAAAGGGCGTAATTACCATTCATCAGGTCTCAGAAACTCAGTTGGACACAACAGTGGACCAACATCATTTAATTTATGCACTCAATGATTCTGAAATTACGTGTGACTGTGATGCTTTCGCTCAAAAAGGCTATTGTCCGCATTTAGCTGCAGTCGAGTATTATCTCAAAAATGATAAGGAAGGTCAGCAACTCTTAGCAGAACTGGAAGAGGAGCAAGAATCCGCTCAGGGACAGGAGCGAGGCCATTCTTTTGGTGGTCTATTTTTAGAAGGGCTTTCTCTGAATGAAGATGATACAGTTAGGTATAGCTTGACTGTAGAAGGTGAGGAGTCTACCTATGGTTCAGAAATTTGGTGGAGTTTACGTTTAAGACGTCTGCCAGATGAACGTTCCTATGTCATTCGTGATATTCCTGCCTTTCTTAAGTTGGTAGAGACTGAAGGGTATTATCAGATAGGTAAAAACTACTATGAACCCCTATCGCTTATCCAGTTTGATCAGGCTTCACAATCATTTTTGAATTTTTTAGGGCGGATGCTTCCGGATGAGTCAAAGACTAATTTGGACTTCATGTTGCCAAACAATGCCCGACACCTGCGACTCTCTTACGGTTTTTTCGAGGAGGGTTTGAAATTAATGCAAGAACTGGACGGCTTTAGTTTTGAATGGGAGGGCTTGGAATACCATCAGCTTTTGGTTGAAGATTTGACTGCTGAAGCCAACCTTTTCTCATTTGAGATTTGTGTTGAACCTAAAATGATTGAATTGACTGTTGCTGAAAAGAATAGCCAGGCGTTCTTTAATAATCGCATCCTCTTTTATCAAGGTGTTTTTTACCGTCTCAATCGCAAGCAACAAAAGCTTTTGGTTGGTTTACGCTCACTGCCTATCGGGAGTGATTTGAATAAGCATGTCAGTTTTAATTTGGATGAGCAATCCATTTTAGCTGCTAGTCTCTTTGATTTTAAAACTATGGGACCAGTTAAGGCTCCTAAGGCCTTTGATATCAAGGATTTTACGCCCAGATTTCATTTCGATTTGAAGTCTGAAAATGAGGTTACCTTGGCACTGGCCTTTGATTTTGATGGTCTCCTCGTGAATAATCATCATGAGTTGAGCCATTTAGGCTTTACGAGTAATTATCGGCATGAACAGGCTGTTTTTCGTTTGATGGACAAGTATGGTTTCCCTCCCGATTTTCAATCAAACAAATTGTTAAATAGCAGCCAGGAACTCTATGATTTCTTCACCAACACTATTCCAGCTTTTGAAAATGCAGGTATGGTCCTGATTGGGGAGACTTTGCGTGACTTACGTGTTGAGCAGAGTCCACAAGTTCAGGTAGAACGTCAGGGAAATCTATTAGATATTTCTTTTGATTTTTCAAGTCTTGATGACGAGGACGTGGATCATGCTTTGGAAGCTTTGATGGAAAGCGCACCTTATTTTATCAATCGTAGTGGTCAATTGATTGTCTTTGATGAGGCGACACATCGTGTTAGCGAGAGTCTAAAAAGCTTGAGGGCTCGTTATTCAGGACAGGGGCATCTGGAGCTGACTCAATTAGCTGCCTACCAATTAATGGATGCTCTTTCAGAGAATCATTCGGTTAGTTTTTCGAAGGATTTTCAACTGTTGACGCAACATTTGAGACATCCTGAAACCTTTGACTTACCGGCCTATCAGGTAGAAGTTGCGCTTCGTCCCTATCAGGAACGAGGTGTTCAGTGGCTGTCCATGTTGCACCACTATGGTTTTGGTGGTATTTTGGCCGATGATATGGGCTTGGGAAAAACCTTGCAGACCATTGCCTACCTCTCTGCACATTTGGAAGAGGGACAACGTGTCTTAGTTTTGTCACCTTCAAGCCTCATTTACAACTGGCAAGATGAATTTAAAAAATTTACGCCTCAGTTAGATGTAGCGGTTTCTTACGGACTCAAACCTAAACGTGATGACATTATTGCTGAGGATCATCAGATTATTATTACTAGTTATGCTTCCTTCCGTCAGGATTTTGAGGCATACAAGGCTGGTAAATATGATTATCTTATTTTAGATGAGGCTCAAGTCATGAAGAATACGCAAACAAAGATTGCGAAGTATCTTCGTGATTTCTCTGTTCCGCATTGTTTAGCCTTGTCTGGAACCCCTATTGAAAATCATTTATTGGAAATTTGGTCTATTTTTCAAATTATTCTTCCCGGACTTTTGCCTGCTAAAAAAGCTTTTCTTAAGTTGACACCTAAGGAAGTAGCCCGTTATATTTCACCCTTTATACTCAGACGAAAGAAGGAAGAGGTACTTCCTGATTTACCAGATTTAATTGAAGTGACTCACCAAAGTGAATTGTCGGATGATCAAAAGGCGATTTATTTGGCGCAATTGCAACAGATGCAGCAAGGTTTAATCTTGGCCAGTGACCAGGAAATCAATCGACGTAAGGTGGAAATCCTATCAGGTATTACCCGTCTTCGTCAAATCTGTGATACACCTGCTTTATTTATGGATTATGCTGGAGATAGTGGAAAAATAGATAGTCTGAGGGATCTGCTTAGTCAAATTAAAGAATCCGACCATCGAGTGCTTATCTTTTCACAATTTCGTGGCATGTTGGATATTACAGAAGGTCTTTTGGAAGAATTAGGCATTTCCTCTTATAAATTAACGGGGTCTACACCATCTGATAGTCGTCAGGAGATGACCAGAGCTTTTAATCAGGGAAGTCGAGATGCCTTCTTGATTTCTTTAAAAGCAGGAGGTGTGGGACTGAACCTAACGGGTGCCGATACTGTTATTCTCATTGACCTTTGGTGGAATCCAGCGGTGGAAATGCAGGCCATTAGTCGAGCCCATCGTATAGGTCAGGAACAAAATGTCGAAGTTTACCGTTTGATTACAAGAGGGACTATCGAAGAGAAAATTCTTGAGCTTCAAGAGGGCAAGAAAAACCTTGTCACGACAGTTTTGGATGGCAATGAAAGCCGTGCCAGCATGACAATTGAAGACATTAAAGAAATTCTTGGTATTGCAATATCTTAAATTGTTATAATTGATATTTCAATACTAAAATACAAAATCCTACTAGGCAAATCTTTTGAATTAGGCTATAATAGAATACTGCAAGACGTATCTACCCATTCTCGATTGTTTTATTAAGATACGCATCATCTCGAAAATGAAAGGAAGTCTTTTATGTATCGCCAAAGACGACAATTTCCGCTGATTCCAGACGGGGAATCTTGCTTGCAAGAACCGGTCTCTATGCGCCTATACGAAAACGAAGATTTAATCACAAATATCCGTGGCCCTTACCAAGAAAAGGACTACAATGATTTATTACCTAATTATGATTTCTTGTCAGCTAAGCCTAATAATCGTAAGAAAGAGTCAAAACGAGTGGAGACGCATGAAGCTGGTATGACTTACGCTGAGGAAGCTCGTGAGAAGGCTAAGCGTGATGTTCGTGAGAAACGCCAAAAATTCTTGCGCCAAGAGGTTCAACAAACGAAACATACGACTAGCCGTCAATTGGTTACTAAGCCTAAGGAAGAAGCTAAACCAAACTTTGAGGCTACAGTTGAACCAGCTGCTATCACGACGGATAAAAAACCTGTGACAGCATCTATCTTGGGTGCTCCGGTAAGTGCTATCAAGAGAACTTTGGCACCTAATGGTAAACATTCAAAGATTCATCATTTGGCCAATCGTCTGCAACAAGATACTTATATCTTGGCAGAAGTGGCTCCAACTTATCAACAGCCTAGTAACCCTTCTCGTAAGAATGTCAAGAAAAATAGTTATGATTTCTTGAAACGTAGCCAGGTTTACAATTATCCAGAACGTCAAACTTACCGTGAACACCGAATTGCTCAAGAATTGAATTTGACGCATTTAGAAGACGCAAACTAATCGCAATGCGATTGTAAGGAGAAACTATGTCAAAAACTTATCATTTTATTGGAATTAAAGGATCTGGTATGTCAGCTTTGGCTTTGATGCTCCACCAAATGGGACACAAAGTTCAAGGTTCAGATGTGGAAAAGTATTACTTCACTCAACGTGGTCTTGAACAAGCAGGTATTCCTATTCTTCCTTTCGATGAAAAAAACATCACAGATGATGTTGAATTGATTGCTGGAAATGCTTTTCATGAAGATAACAACATTGAAATTGCCTATGCCGTTAAAAATGGTTATAAGTTCAAGCGTTACCATGAGTTTTTGGGTCATTTCATGAACCAGTTCACTAGCTTTGGTGTGGCTGGTGCACATGGTAAGACTTCTACAACAGGTCTTTTGTCACATGTTATGAAAAATATCACAGATACATCATACCTTGTTGGTGATGGAACAGGCCGTGGTTCTGCCAATGCGCAATACTTCGTCTTTGAAGCTGATGAATATGAACGTCATTTCATGCCGTACCACCCTGCTTACTCAATTATCACCAACATTGACTTTGACCATCCAGATTACTTTACAAGTATTGATGATGTTTTCTCAGCTTTTGATGATTATGCAAAGCAAGTACAAAAAGGGCTCTTTGTTTATGGTGAGGATTCTTACCTCCGTAAAATCACTTCTAATGCACCGATTTACTACTATGGCTTTGAAGAAAATGATGACTTCATGGCTACAGATATCGTTCGTACAACGACAGGATCTAATTTCAAGGTGAAACATGATGGACAAATCATAGGGGAATTCCATGTGCCAGCCTACGGACGTCATAATATCTTGAATGCAACTGCGGTTATCGCTAACATGTATGTGGCTGGTTTTGATATGGCCTTGGTTGCTGAACATCTTAATACTTTCTCAGGTGTTAAACGTCGTTTCACAGAGAGAATCATCAACGGGACTGTTATTATTGATGACTTTGCTCATCATCCAACTGAAATCATTGCTACGCTTGATGCAGCACGTCAAAGGTACCCATCCAAAGAAATTGTTGCCATTTTCCAACCACATACCTTTACACGTACCATTGCATTGCTTGATGAATTTGCTGAAGCTTTGAATGAGGCGGATGCGGTTTATTTGGCGAAAATTTATGGTTCAGCGCGTGAAGTGGATCATGGAGATGTTAAGGTTGAAGACCTTGCGGCTAAAATTAAAAAGCCTGCTAAAGTTGTTACAGTTGAAAATGTTTCGCCTCTTCTTGACCATGACAATGCTGTCTATGTCTTTATGGGAGCAGGAGATATCCAACTTTATGAACGTTCGTTCGAAGAGCTACTTGCGAGCTTGCAAACACATATGTAATAAGATTAAGAGCTGTAGCGATTTCGCTCAGCTTTTTCTCTTGATAGAAAGGAAATTGATATGCTTATTCGACACGCCCGAAAGGAAGACTGGGCCGATGTGGTTCGTATTGAACAGGACAATTTTTCGCTTGAAGAGGCTGCAACACCAGAGGCTATTTTAGAGCGCCTAGAGACTATTTGTGATACCTTCTTAATTGCTGAGATTGATGGTAAGGTGGCTGGTTATATCGAAGGACCTGTAATTGATAAGCGTTACTTAACAGACGACTTGTTTCATAAGGTAACTCCGAATGCCAGTGAAGGAGGTTTTATCGCAGTCACTAGTTTATCTGTCTCAAAAGAGTTTAAAGGGCAGGGTGTTGGGACGGCCTTAATTGCAGCACTTAAAGATCTGGCTATTGCACAAAAGCGTCAAGGGATTAGTTTGACTTGTCATGATTATCTTATTGCTTATTATGAAATGAATGGTTTCACTGATGAGGGAGAATCAGAATCAAATCATGGAGGTAGCTCATGGTACAATTTGGTCTGGGAAAAGTCTAAATTCCAGTGATTTCAGTATTAAGTTACTGTGACAAAGGGCTAATTGATTTGCATTAACTGACTTTTTAAGATATAATGGCGTTTGTTACTATAGAGGAGGTATGCCTTGACGGACAAGTTTAATGAACACTCGGAATCTGTTGAAGATAGCTTAAGTTTTAAACATCAGATTCTTCGAGATTTACAAGAAGCAACACGGCTCCGTTCTCTTCGTGAGGAGGAGCATAATAAAAGTGCAACTATGCCCAAGACACCACTTTCAACGTCAGCTGACAGCCAAAATACTCATACGGAATCAGCATCTAATAAAGTAAGTAACCAAGATTTTAGTTCTCATGCTGTTTCTGACAGTGATACAGCTAAATCTATGACTTCTGAGTCGAAACCAGATGTCCAAGGGAGTGTTAGTTTGTCTTCTCAGTCTCAAGCTGAGTCCTTAGGAGCTGACAGTCATTCAAAATCAGTATCTAGCCTAAAAGAACCACTTAATGAGGATAAGATTACCGATATTCCTCAACCTAAGGTAACTTCGAAGCGTCGTTTCCAACGTCCAGTTTGGGAAACAAGTCTTGATGCGGCCTCTGAGGAGGAATACATCCCTGCAGATGTTGCTCAGGAGCTCATTGAAGCCAAGTCTAAAGAAGCTATTTACACAGACCCTAAAGAATTGGAGGCCAAGATGACCTCAGATCTTAAAAAAGAAGATTTCTTGAAAGAACATCAGGTGACAAGTGATAACGCTGTACCAGAGGAGACTCAGCCAGATGTAGTCACTAAAGACAAAGAGGAGGATGAGAGCATTGCTCTAGCAGCTTCTGATAAACCTGAAAAGAAAAAGCGTAAGAAAACAAAAAAGAAAAAGGCTTCGCAGAAAGATGCCATCCTTGATAAAGTTGACGACGAAGAGCCAATTTCACGTTCTAACCGAAATCAAAAGCGTAATAAGAATAACCGTCGTGCTGGGAAGATTGCACGAAATATTATTATCTTCTTGATTCTTATCTTGTCACTAGCAGGTTTCTTTGGTTACCGTTACGTTAGTCAAGCTGTAGGGGCAAAGGATGCTAATTCTACTAAGTTTATCAGTGTTGAAATTCCTAAAAATTCAGGTAGTAGTTACATCGGTCAACTCCTAGAATCAGCTGGTGTTATTAAGTCTGGTAAGGTCTTTAATTACTATACCAAGTTTAAGAATGTTTCAAATCTAAAAAGTGGTTACTATAACCTCCAAGCCAGCATGACCATGGATGAAATTATTGAGGCCCTTCAGAAAAAAGGAAGTGATAAACCTCAGGAGCCATCTCTTGGCACAGTCTTGGTTAAAGAAGGATATACGATTGATCAAATCGCCAAGGCAGTAGAAGTTAATTCATCAGCTAAAAAGGGTAAAAAATCATCGACTGGACTAAAGGCTAAAGACTTCTTGAAACTTATGAAGGATGATGCTTTCATTTCTAAGATGAAAACCAAGTATCCAACCTTGTTGGCTAATCTTCCGGACTCTAACCAGGCTAAATATGTTCTTGAAGGTTATTTATTCCCAGCAACTTATAATATCCATGATGATACAACGGTGGAATCTTTAGCAGAGGAAATGTTGTCTACGATGAACACTTATCTATCACCTTACTATGCTACGATTTCATCAAGTAATCATAATGTAAATGAAGTTTTGACCCTAGCATCTCTCGTTGAAAAAGAGGGAGCTACGGATGATGACCGTAAAAACATTGCCAGCGTCTTCTATAATCGTCTTAGCTCAGACATGGCCTTGCAAAGTAACATCGCAGTTCTTTATGCCCTTGGAAAACTTGGGCAAGAGACGACCCTAAAGGAAGATGCAAACATTGACACAAGTATTGACTCTCCTTATAATGATTATGTTCATAAGGGGTTGATGCCAGGTCCTGTAGACAGTCCGAGTCTATCAGCGATTGAAGCAGTGATTAATCCATCATCTTCTAAATATATGTACTTTGTAGCAGACGTGACCAATGGAAATGTCTATTTTGCGGAAAATTATGAAGACCATCAACATAATGTTGAAACTTATATTAATAGCAAGATAAAAGATAAATAGTCTCATTGACTAATCAAAATCAAGGAAACAAGTAGTAATCTTGTTTCCCAAGCCAATCGGCTTAACAACAATAGAAAAGAGATAAACATGGCAGAAAAAACATATGTAATGACCCTAGCAGAGAAAGAACAACTTGAAGCAGAATTGGAGGAGTATAAACTTGTCCGTCGTCCAGAGGTTGTAGAACGTATCAAGGTGGCCCGTTCTTACGGAGACCTTTCAGAAAACTCTGAGTATGAAGCAGCTAAAGATGAGCAAGCTTTTGTTGAAGGTCAAATTCAAATTCTTGAAACAAAAATTCGTTATGCAGAGATTGTTGACAGTGACGCTGTTGCGAACGATGAAGTTGCTATTGGTAAAACAGTAGTCGTTCAAGAAGTTGGCACAAGCGATAAGGATACCTATCATATTGTTGGTGCAGCTGGTGCCGACATCTTCTCAGGTAAGATTTCAAATGAAAGTCCAATTGCTCAAGCCTTGATTGGTAAGAAAGTTGGAGATAAGGTAGCTATCGAGTCACCAGCGGGTAGTTATTCTGTTGAGATTCTTAGCGTTGAAAAAACAGCCTAAGCTAACGTGGCTCTTCCTAGGAAGGGCTTTTTGTTTGCTGTTAATATAGATGTAATCTAAAGAATGGCTAATAAGGTATGCCTCAAAATAGCATAAGAAAAACTCTCTCGGAATTGCCAAGAGAGTTGATGCATTATTTTCGATTTTGCTTACCGGCGTTACGGTTTTTCTTTGGTTTATTAGCAATAGCTTGAGTATTTTTAGGTGTCACATCTTTGCGAGTGCCTGGTGTTTTACGAGGTGCTTTTGGAGGATTCTTTGCAAACTCTTCAGCAACCTTTTCTTGCAAGCGAGGCTTAATAATATAGTTGGTAATCAATTGTTGGATAATAGAGAAGATACCACCGACAAACCAGTAGAGGATTACAGCTGCAGGAGAGCTGATACCAAAGACAATCATCATGATTGGCATACTGTACATGGTTACTGCCATTTGCTTACGTTGTTCCTCAGGAACTTGTTGAATAGACAACCAAGATTGGAAGTAGTAAAGGGCAGCAATAATGATGATCAATGGGAAGTCACGGCTATTAAGATTAAACCAGAGGAAGTGATCATGTAGTACACCAGGAGTGTAACGAGCAGCATAGTAGAGAGCTGAGAAAAATGGAAGTTGAATCAATAAAGGCAGACAACCAACGCCCCCCATCAAGCTGACACCATTTTCACGTTGAGCCTGCATGAGTTCAGATTGGGCAGCCATCTTTTCTTCTTGAGTTTCAGCATTACGCAAACGTTCGTTGATTGGTTCCAAGATAGGTGCAAGGTATTCACGTTTTGCGGCTTGGTAGGCTGCACCACGAGATTGATGAAGACCAAGTGGCAAGATAATCAAACGAACAATGATGGTTACGAAGACGATACCAAGTCCAAACCCAAGTCCTAGATTATTTGCAAAGTAGGTGATGATGTGGCTCATTGGGCGACCAAGAAGGTTCCAGACCCAACCAGTAGGATTACCAGATTTATCAAGGCTCACACATCCTGATAGGAAGAAAAGCATGCTGGTAGCAAGCCCCATGAGGGCTAGTCGTTTTTGATTTTTATTCACAATATCATTCCTTTTGTTTTTTAGTTATACCTGTCTATTTTACCCTTTTTTAGGAAAGAGAACAAGCTAAAAATGGTAGTCCCATCTTAATTGGCCATGCGAAAATCACTGTAATTAGAGAAGTTAGCCATGGTGACATCAACGTAGGTCACCTTAGACCATTTTGAAGGTCCCTTTCGAACTTCTTGAATAAATTTGGCCAATTTGGCAGGCTGGTCAGATTGTGCTAGAATTTCAACTGTCCCGTCATCGTTATTCCAGACCCGGCCGTAGATGTCACCGATTTCTAATGCCAAGGCATAAGTTGAGTAGCGAAAGCCAACGCCTTGCACCCTTCCTGAGACAATTAATCTTACTTTTTGCATGGTCTATGACCTCCTATTTGAAAGCTCTTTCTTTTAGTATAATCCTTGCTATAAAGTCGGTCAAGCCCAAGATTTATCAAGGAATTTTTGCTATAATGAGGGTATGGAAATCATTCAATCAAAGCAAAATGCTAGTATTAAGACTGCTAGAAAATTATTGCAAGGCAAGCATCGTAAAACTAGCTATCTTTTAGAAGGATGGCATCTTTTTGAGGAGGCCAAAGCAAGTGGTGCTGAGATTCTTCAAGTTTTCGTGCTTGAGGAGATGGCAGATCGTGTGGTAGATGTATCTAAGGTCAAGTTAGTCAGCCCCGAGGTACTTAAGGAGCTCTGTGAAACTCAGACGCCTCAGGGAATCGTGGCAGAAGTTGCTAAAGAATCTCAGAGTCTGCCAGAGTCTCTTTCAGGTAAGTATCTTCTCTTGGAGGATGTGCAGGATCCTGGAAATGTTGGAACAATGATTCGTACAGCAGATGCAGCGGGTTATGACGGAGTTTTTTTGTCGGACAAATCGGCTGATATTTATAATCAGAAGACTCTACGTTCCATGCAGGGAAGTCATTTTCACCTACCAATCTATCGCGGACCAATTTTTGAGATGATTGAGACTTGCCAAAAACAAGGTTTTCCCATCCTGGCAACGACACTTTCAACTGTTTCCGTTGACTATAGAGCAGTTAAGACAGATGGCAATTTTGCCCTAGTGATGGGAAATGAGGGCCAGGGAATTAGTCAGGATATGGCTGAGTCTGCGAATCAACTTGTACATATTAATATGCCAGGTCAAGCAGAAAGCTTAAATGTTGCTGTGGCAGCAGGAATCCTCATGTTTAGTCTCTAGGTCTCAGGGATGATTTTAGACGAAAAAGGCGCACCTTTTAAAGTAAATTTAAGCTCTAGTGGTATAATGAAGAAGCATTAGAAACGTTAATGAGGTATTATTATGAAACGACCAGAAGACGATAAAGAATTCATGGAAGTTGTGGGACATTTGATCTCACACCCACGTTTTCAAAAATTGGATGGAATTGTACAGCATCACCATTCGACACGTTTGAAACACTCGGTCAATGTTAGTTATACCAGCTACAAGATTGCTAAAAAATTTGGCTGGGATGCTAAGAGTACTGCTCGTGGTGGTCTTTTACATGACTTTTTCTATTATGATTGGCGGGTGACCAAATTTAATAAGAGTCATGCTTGGGTGCATCCACGTATTGCTGTGCGTAACGCTAGGAAGCTTGTTAATCTAAACAAAAAAGAAGAGGACATTATCCTCAAGCATATGTGGGGAGCAACGATTGCCCCACCAAAATATAAGGAATCTTATATTGTTACCATGGTAGATAAGTATTGGGCGGTTAAGGAAGCGGCGACACCCTTACGAAACCGAATTAAAAATCGTAAGCATTTTCGTCGTAAGGCGCTACAAAGTCACCACCATTAATTTATTATTTTAAGGAGATATTTATGGAATCCAATGCAATTTATACAACTAGTGATGCGGGATTAAACCGCTTTTTCGGAAAAATTTATGGCCTTGTTGGTATGGGAGTAGGTCTATCAGCAGTCATTTCTTATTTAATGTTGGGCCCCTTCTCACATCTTTTTGTTAATATTCTCATGAACTATTCTTGGGTTTATATGGCAGCCATTTTTGTTGAGTTAGCTCTGGTTTTTTTGGCTAGTGGTGCTGCACGAAAGAATACACCTGCGGCCCTGCCGTTATTCTTAGTTTATTCAGCTTTGAATGGTTTTACATTAAGTTTTATCATTGTCCAATACACGCAGGCTACTGTTTTTCAAGCCTTCATTAGTACTGCGATTGTCTTCTTTACCATGTCACTTATTGGTATTTCTGTAAAACGTGATTTGTCAGGAATGGCTAAATTCCTTATGGCAGCCTTGATTGGGATTATTGTTGCCAGCTTGGTAAACATTTTTTTAGCAAGTGGTACAATGAGCTTCATCATTAGTATTATATCGGTCCTCATTTTTTCTGGATTAATTGCTTATGATAACCAAATGATTAAAAAGGTTTATTACGCTATGAATGGTCAGGTCTCAGATGGCTGGGCGGTTTCAATGGCGTTGAGTCTCTACTTAGATTTTATTAACCTATTCTTAAATATCTTACGACTCTTTGCAAGTCGTGACTAGTTAAAAAAATCAGCCAAACGGCTGATTTTTTTGATGATTAACGATAACTTGTAAGTGTTCCTTGTTGCCCTGTGTATGCATAGAAGAGAGGGTAGTGTTCCCAATTTCCTACATAGTTTTCTTTATCTGGGAAGGTCCATTTATCATCTTTTTTGGTTAGTTCGACTGAATAACCATCAAATACATTAGTTCCTTCAGTTTTTGGCGTTGATGGATTGACTTCTTTGATTGAATTAGGCAAGTAAGTTTCCATGTAGTATTGCTTGGTCAATTGGTCGACATTATCAGCGTTAGCTCCCTTACCTTGCAGATAGTTTTTAAGCTCATCTGTGAGATTTGGATGGCTAGTAACATAGGCATCGTCAGCTTCTTTCATACTAATGGTTGACAAATCAAGGTTAAATTCTGCCTTATCCTTAGTAACAATAATATTGTCAACAGTATAATGACCACGCTCACGGTTAGCAGTCTGAACCCAGTCGAAAACTTTTGGAACTTCATCTCCAGTTGGTTTGATATTGCCAGTTCCTTCATAACTGTATTGAAGGTGATCTGAGAAATATTGGCTGAGTTCGCCTTTAGACTTGTCTAAATCGTTAGAGACAAACTTGCTGTAGTCCTTACTCTTTCCGCCTAGAAGAACAGCACTGAAATATGCATCTACAGCCTTTTTAACATTAGTAGTTGCGTTACCGTCAAAGCCTTTTAGGTCGGTAGAAACAGTTTCGCCCTCGGTTTTTTCATCTTTAGATTCAAAGTATAGTTTATAGGTTTGGTTGTTTTTAACTTCGAAGAAGAGGGATGCAGACTTATAGTCGTCTGATTCAACTTTTCCAAAATCATCCGTAGCGTCCTTGACGTCCTTATTCTTCTTAAAGAGAGAAGGTAGGTCACTCTTGTCAAGCTTACTTGCTGTGACTTTTTTACCATCTTTATCTTTGAGGTAGAATTGTTTAGCAGATGTTTTCAAATCTTTTTCCATATCTTCAGAAGTATTCTCAAGTTTAAAAGATACTTCAATCAGACTTTGGTTATCCTTAAGTTTGAGGTTGCTTCCTGACATCTGAACGACATCATTAACAGATAACTTGGCATCGAGTTTTGGCTTGGCACATGCTGATAATGTCAAGATGGTTGCTAGAGCAAGTGCCCCAGAGTAAAGATATTTTTTCATAAATAATCTCCCATTTTTTTGTTTAAGTGATATGTCTATTGTAACATGAAAACCCCATCAAGATGATTAGAATTTTGGTTTTCAAACCTTTTCTTATGCTATAATAAGGTTACTTATGCAAAAAAATGGAGAATAAAATGACAAAAACACCTTTTATTACGGCAGATAAACTTGAACAGATTACTGCAGAATTTCCAACACCTTTTCATCTTTACGATGAAAAAGGCATTCGTGAGACAGCACGTGCTGTAAATGCAGCCTTTTCATGGAATCCAGGTTTTAAAGAATTCTTTGCTGTCAAGGCAACACCTAATCCAGCAATCCTCAGAATCTTGAAGGAAGAAGGCTGTGGAGTGGACTGTGCAACAGATACAGAGCTTGTCATGAGTAAGAAAATTGGGTTTGATAACACTGCGATTAGTTTTACTTCTAATGACACACGTGCTGAAGAATTTGTATATGCTCGTAACATTGATGCGACAATTAACCTTGATGCTTACGAAGATATTTTCTTTTTAGAAGAAGTTGCGGGACTTCCAGAGACCCTTTCTTTGCGTTTTAATCCAGGTGGTGTCTTTTCTCTTGGTACAGACATTATGGACCATCCTGAAGAATCTAAATTTGGGATGACTAAGGAACAACTCTTTAAGGGTTATGCCTACCTCAAAGAAAAAGGAGTTAAATCATTTGGCTTGCACGCCTTTTTAGCATCTAATACCGTCACTAATGAGTACTATCCAACCTTAGCTGCTCAGCTATTTGAATTGGCTGTAGAAATCAAGAACGAATTAGGTGTCAGTCTTGATTTTATTAACTTGTCTGGTGGTGTTGGAGTCGACTATACTCCGGCTAACAAACAAAATGATATTGCAGCTATTGGTGAGGGCGTCCACGCTAAATTTGATGAGATTTTGGTTCCAAATGGTCTAGGTCACATCAGTATTTATACTGAACTTGGTCGCTACATGACAGCGCCTCATGGTCTCGTAGTAACTAAAGTTCTTCACATTAAGGACACTTATCGTCGTTATGTAGGTGTCGATGCGTCTGCGGTTAACTTGCTCCGTCCAGCTATGTATGATGCCTACCACCACATCACTAATATGACCAATCCCAATGGCGAGATTCAAGTAGTTGATGTGACAGGTTCGCTTTGTGAAAATAATGATAAGTTTGCTAAGAACCGTGAATTGCCAGAAGCTCGTATTGGAGATACTTTGGTTATCCATGACACTGGTGCCCACGGCTTCTCAATGGGTTACAACTATAATGGTCGTCTTCGCTCTGCGGAAATCCTTTATCAAGAAGATGGAACAGCTCGCATGATTCGTCGTGCTGAGACCATGAATGATTACTTTGCGACACTTGACGGTTTTGATTTTGAAATCTAACAAAAATAAGCTAGGCCTATAAGGCTCTAGCTTATTTTACTTTAATGATAACAGCTTCAAGAATGATATCTGCTAACTCCTCAGGAGATTCGATACAGTCTTCCTTGAGCCAAAGTGTCAGAATGGTAACAATAGTGCTAACGTAAACTTCCAATGAATACTTGGCTGGGATATGATAGCTTTGTTCCATAAGCTCTGTGACGTTTTCAATATCAGAGTTAAGGATAGTCTCGATAATGAATTCACGGATCATTCCATTGATGTTGGGAATATGCGTCATTAGTGTGAGACATAGTTTGCGATTGTCCTTAAGATAATGTAGCATCTCAGTGACAACACCTTCTTGGTAAGTCATGTCTTCTTGCAAAATGCTTGAGACGTTATCTAAAATTTTTGAGAAGGTGGTCTCAACCAAATCCTCTTTATTTGAATAGTAGTAGTAGAAGGTTGGTCTGCTAAGATTAGCCTTCTTGATGATGTCTGTGATGCTGATTTGTTCTAGTGAACTCTCTTCTAAGAGTTCAATAAATGCGTTGACAATTTTTCGTTCGGAAATAGTTGCTTCCTTTAGCATAAATAAACCCCTTTATATAAACATAATAATAATTCCACAACCTATATAATAACCTATTTTTTTTCTAGAAATCTTACAAGTCCTTTACAGTTGTAAGTAAAATAAACTGAAACTCTCATTTTACTAGTATTTTAGTCAAAAAATTTTTTGGTGGTTTAGAAACCATCGTCTTATTTGTCAGTAAGTGGCATTTTTGCTATAATAGGAAATAATTAACGTTATAGGAGAATAGAATTTATGAACACCGTCCTTTGGATTATTCTTGTTTTTGTAGCCCTCTTGGCTGGCTTCTACGGAGGCGCCTATTTTGCCCGCAAACAAATGGAGAAAGAGTTAGCTGAAAATCCTCGTTTGAATGTGGACGCTGTTCGTACCATGATGTCTGCAGCAGGACAAAAACCTAATGAGGCAAGGGTACGTCAAACATATAACCAAATTATCAAGCAACAAAAACAAGCACTTGCGAATAGCAAGAAAAAGAAAAAATAATGGTGGGGAGCTGGGACGTGAATCTCAGCTTTTTACATGTAACGTAAGGGGATAAGGAGGCAAGATGGATAATCGACCTATAGGATTTTTGGATTCTGGCGTCGGAGGCCTGACGGTGGTACGTGAGCTTAAACGTCAGTTGCCTCATGAGTCTGTCGTCTATATTGGCGACTCTGCTAGAGCCCCGTATGGTCCAAGACCAGCGGAACAAATCAGAGAGTATACCTGGCAGTTGGTTAGGTTCCTTCTGACTAAAAATGTCAAGATGATTGTTATTGCCTGTAATACAGCAACGGCAGTGGTTTGGGAAGAAATCAAAGAAGCCTTGGATATACCAGTGTTGGGTGTGGTTCTGCCAGGGTCTAGTGCAGCTATTAAGTCTAGTCAGTCTGGCAAAATTGGTGTGATTGGCACCCCTATGACGATTGCCTCTAACATCTATGAACAAAAAATCAAACGTTTGGCACCACAGATGGCTGTTTTGAGTTTGCCTTGTCCTCGCTTTGCCCCCATTGTTGAATCCAATGAGATTAAATCAAGTGTGGCTAAAAAGATTGTCTACGAAAGCATGGCGCCCTTAGTCGGTAAGGTAGATACCTTGGTCTTGGGTTGTACCCATTACCCACTATTACGCCCTATTATCCAAAATGTCATGGGACCAAGTGTCAAGTTAATTGATAGCGGTGCTGAGACTGTTCGTGATGTATCCGTTTTGCTCAATTATTTTGAGATTAATCGTAGTCGTGAAGTTGAAGATAAGACAGAAGAATATTACACCACAGCCAGTGTGCGAGGTTTTA
Source organism: Streptococcus sp. SV2 (assembly GCF_030440175.1). Lineage (NCBI taxonomy): Bacteria > Bacillati > Bacillota > Bacilli > Lactobacillales > Streptococcaceae > Streptococcus > Streptococcus sp. SV2. The sequence continues at coordinate 94,681 of NZ_JAQFJQ010000002.1, read as the reverse complement.
AAGAAATTGCGGATCAATGGCTAGGTGAAGCCGTTACTGTTCAGCACGTAGATCTGGACAAGGAGTTAGAAAATGACTAAATCAATTTTTGAATATAAAGATGAGCAAGACTGGTACTTGGCTAGTTTTGGCAGTTACAATCAGTTGACCTGTTTTGGTGGCGATGAGGCTTATGAACAGTATGTTGATTTTTTCCAGGGATTGACAAATGCACTTGCTGTTAGTGGCTTCCAGTTGCATATTGTTAAGCACTCATCAGATCTTCGCTTGGTGTCTTTTATCTTAGACAGTTTGAAGGAGAATACTGGTCGCGATTTGGCTGTTACGCAACATCAAGGTGTCTTACTCGTCAGTGAAGGTGAAAAACTTGTCTATGTCCATGTGCCTAAAGAAGGAGTCGCTATGGAAGATTTCCTTGGTTCTAAGAGTCAGTCCACATTTGGCGACGTTTTGTTGATTGCAACACGTAATGAAGGAAAAACTAAGGAGTTTCGTAAACTTTTTGGAAAACTCGGTATTACGGTAGAAAATCTTAATGATTATCCAGACTTACCTGAAGTTGCTGAAACAGGCACAACCTTTGAGGAAAACGCTCGTTTGAAGGCAGAAACGATTTCTGAGTTAACTGGTAAAATGGTGCTTTCAGATGATTCAGGATTGAAGGTTGATATTCTTGGGGGCTTGCCTGGAGTTTGGTCTGCTCGATTTGCAGGTCCTGATGCGACCGATGCTGAGAATAATGCTAAGTTATTACATGAGCTCGCCATGGTGCTTGATGATGATAAACGCTCAGCTCAGTTCCATACAACCTTAGTGGTTGCAGCCCCTGGACGTGATAGTCTAGTCGTTGAGGCAGACTGGGAGGGCTACATTGGTCGAGAACCCAAAGGTGACAATGGCTTCGGTTATGACCCTCTCTTTTTAGTAGGTAAGACAGGTAAGACGGCAGCAGAGCTTTCGTCAGAAGAAAAAAATGAACAGTCGCATCGTGGTCAGGCTGTTAAGAAACTTATGGAGGTTTTTCCAGCATGGCAGAACAATCAATAATTGTAATGAGCGACTCTCATGGAGATCGTGATATTGTAGAAGATATTAAGAAGCGTTACCAAGGTAAAGTAGACGCTATTTTCCATAATGGGGATTCTGAGTTAGAATCAAGTGACCCGGTTTGGGACGGTATTTATGTGGTTCGTGGGAACTGTGATTATGACTCAGGTTATCCAGAACGCTTGGTGGTTAAACTTGGTGATGTGATTATTGCTCAAACGCATGGTCATCTTTACGGTATCAATTTCACCTGGGATAAGTTAGATCTTTGGGCACAACAAGAGGACGCTGATATTTGTCTTTATGGGCATTTGCATGCAGCAACAGCTTGGCGAAACGGTAAAACAGTATTTATCAATCCAGGATCTGTTTCGCAGCCACGAGGGCCTATCAATGTTAAGCTTTATGCTAAGGTGCTTATAGACAATGCTAAGATTCGTGTGGAGTATTACACACGTGATCATGAGCTTTATCCAGAACTGACACAGGAATTTGAACGATGATTGCTAAAGAATTTGAAGATTTTTTATTGGCTCATTTGGATAATTATTTGATTCCGTTAGATCAGCTTGCCATTTTTATTGATAGCCATAAGGCTAATCATGTGGTTTTACTTTTGACAAGTAACGGGTATTCTCGTGTTCCAGTTTTGACCAAAGATAAACACTATCTTGGAACGATTTCTTTGACAGATATAAAACGTTATCAAGAAGAACACAACTTGCAAGAGTGGGAAATGGTTAACTGTGATATTAGACCGATGACATCAGACGTTATGGAAACAGTGGAAGATAATGCTAGTCTGAATGAGGTCATGCATAAGTTGGTCAATAATCCTTTTCTTCCAGTCGTTGATAGCCAAGGCATTTTCAAAGGAATTATTACACGAAAATCGATTCTCAAGGCAGTCAATAGCCTTTTACATGACTTTACACATGACTATATCATCCTTCCAAAAACAACTGGCAACTCAGATCACTGAGTTTCTGAGTACCAAGACCGTCTCTGATAGTTCAAGGCAGGCCTATGCTTATGACCTTAAACAGTTTGCCAACTTAATCTCTGGACAAATTGATGCAACTAGCCTCAAGGTTTATGAAAACCAATTGAAGGATTGGAAACCGTCGGTACAAAAGCGTAAGCGGTCCGCAGTTAATCAATTTTTGCGATACCTCTATCAAAAGGGTGACTTATCTGAATTTTTAACACTTTCAGAAATAGCAAGGGTGTCTACTCAAGAAGAGAAGCTAGAGAGACTGGAGCTTTTAGCGCTTTATGAAGGGCAGGAGGGACCCGGTAAACTAGCTTGTCTGTTTATTCTAGAGTTAGGACTCCTACCTTCTGAATTTTTGGAGCTAGACTGGGCTGATATTGACTTGGCATTTGGTATTGTAACTGTGGCCAAGGGAAGCACTAAGCGTGTTCTCAGACTAGATGGCGCTTTGAAGCAATCCTTGTTGATGATTCAGAATGAGAATAGTCAGGGATTACTTCTGGGTAAGCCCTTCACTCGTCAATGGTTGTATAAGCAAATTCAGACTTATGTTACTGCGTGTGGATTACCTGGGGTCACCGCACAGATTTTGCGACAGCAGTTTATTCTTAGACAGATTGAAAAGGGAACGGGCGCCTTTGAACTGGCTCGTTTGCTAGGGCTAAAAAGTCCAGTGACCTTGGAGAAATACTACAAGACCTAATGGATATTAAGTTAAAAGATTTTGAGGGGCCACTGGATTTGTTGCTCCACCTGGTTTCTAAATATGAAGTAGACATTTACGATGTTCCCATTGTTGATGTCATTGAGCAATATTTGGCTTATCTGGCAACCTTGCAGGCAATGAAGCTCGAGGTTGCTGGTGAATATATGCTCATGGCCAGTCAACTCATGCTAATTAAGAGTCGCAAGCTTTTGCCGACAGTTGTAGAGTCTGAGCCCGAAGCGGATGATCCGGAGCTTGAGCTCTTGAGTCAATTGGAAGAGTATGCCCGCTTTAAGACGGCTAGTCAAGAGCTTGCCAAACAACATGAAGAGCGAGCCCAATATTTTTCAAAGCCAAAGGTTGAATTGGTTTATGAAGATGTGTCCCTTAATCAGGACAAGACTATTCAAGATATTTTCTTGGCTTTTTCAAAGATTATGGCGGAAAAGCAGGAGGAGATTCGTCGAAATCACACGACCATTGTGCGTGATGATTATAAGATTGAAGACATGATGTTGGTTATTGAGGAGGCCTTTAGTGCTAAAAATGAGTTGATTCTAGCAGATCTTTTCACAGATGCTAAGGATATGAACCAAGTGATTACCCTCTTTTTAGCAACCCTTGAATTGATTAAGGTACATCGCATTTCGGTACAGCAGGAAACCATTTTTGGAACAATCACACTAAGAAAGGAATGGACGAATGAGTAGCCACTTAGCACGATTAGAAGCCCTACTTTTTGTGGCTGGTGAAGATGGACTCAGTCTACGTACTATGGCACAGCTTTTGGAAATGCCAGTTACGGGACTTACTCAGTCCTTGGAAAAATTGCAGGCAAAGTATGAGGCAGATGAGGATTCAGCTCTTTGTTTATTGGAGTCCTCAAATACTTACAAGCTAGTGACTAAGGCAGGCTTTGCAAGTCTTCTTCGTGAGTACTCAAAAACGCCAATTAACCAAAGTCTCTCTCGAGCGAGCCTTGAAGTTCTTTCTATAATTGCTTATAAACAGCCTATTACTCGTGCTGAGGTTGATGCTATTCGGGGTGTTAATTCCAGTGGCGCCATTACTAAGCTTCAGGCTTTCGATTTGGTACGAGAAGCTGGTAAAAAAGATGCTGTTGGTCGCCCTAACCTTTATGCGACGACGGATTATTTTCTAGACTATATGGGAATTAACAGTTTGGATGAATTGGTGGCTATCGACCAACTAGAACTCGAGGATCAGGAAACCAGTCTCTTTAAGGAAGAAGATTTGGAAGAACATGTGGATTTCGATAATCAAGCTTGAGATTTGGTAAAGTTTGATTACCAAAAGCTAAAGGAACATAGCAGAGATGCTAGGTAGAAAGGATACAGCGCAAAAGCTGCAGAAAAAGAATGCGTATTAATAAATATATTGCCCACGCTGGTGTGGCTAGTCGTCGTAAGGCTGAGGAACTCATAAAAGAAGGTCGTGTGACCCTAAATGGCAAGACAGTTACGGAATTGGCAACAATTGTCAAAAACGGTGATACTGTTGAAGTCAATGGCAGTCCTATTTACAATGAGGAAAAAGTTTACTATCTTCTGAACAAACCACGTGGGGTCATCTCTTCAGTATCTGATGAAAAGGATCGTAAGACGGTTATTGATCTTATGCCTCATGTTAAGGAACGTATTTATCCAGTCGGTCGCCTTGACTGGGATACGACGGGCCTTCTTATCTTGACTAATGATGGTGACTTTACTGATAAAATGATTCACCCACGTAATGAGATTGACAAGGTTTATTTGGCGCGTGTGAAAGGCATTGCGACCAAGGAAAATCTTCGTCCTTTAACTCGTGGTGTGGTGATTGACGGTAAGAAAACCAAGCCAGCACGTTACAATATTGTTAAGGTTGATCATGAAAAGAACCGTTCAGTTGTTGAATTAACCATTCATGAAGGCCGTAACCACCAGGTTAAGAAAATGTTTGAGTCAGTGGGCTTGCTTGTTGATAAGTTGTCACGTACCCGTTTTGGGACTCTTGATTTGACAGGCCTTCGTCCAGGTGAATCACGTTGTCTCAATAAAAAAGAAATCAGTCAGCTTCATAACGCTGCTGTTAACAAGGTTAAATGATAAAGAGGTTTCTGATTGTTCTGGTTATGGCCTATCAGAGATGGATTTCTCCCCTCTTTCCACCGTCTTGTCGCTTTCGTCCAACCTGTTCGGTTTACATGATTCAAGCCATTGAAAAACATGGTTTAAAAGGTGTTCTTATGGGTATTGCTCGTATCTTACGATGTCACCCTTTTTCAGAAACTGGAGAGGATCCGGTTCCAGATTATTTTAGCCTAAAACGTCATAAAACTCCTTTGGATAAGTAATCCAAAGGAGTTCTTTTATGCTTAAATTTTTGACCAAGTTTTTGGTAGGAATAGGAGCAATACAGGATAAATTTCCAAGCGTCCAGCAATCATAGCAAATCCCATGATAAGCTTAGACAAAGGACTAAAAATAGCGAAGCTATCACTGGTTCCTAGTAATGGTCCAATGTTGTTGAAGGTTGAAGCAGCAGCGCTTGTCACGACTAAAAGATTTTGATTATCCAATGACAGAATGGCTACTAGACCTAGCATAATAAATACATATACAGCTAAGTATTTAAGGACACTATGTTGTGTTTCTTTATCAAGAACGCTTCCATTAATGTGAAGGGAAAGGATTCTGTTAGGATAAAGACTTGCAAGGGTTTGATTACGAGCAATTTTAGCAATAATCATTGCACGGATAACCTTGAAACCACCAGCCGTAGAACCTGCTGATCCCCCAATAAACATCAAGGTGAGCAGGAGATACTGAGAAAATAGAGGCCAATTGGTAATATCTGTTAGACCAAAACCAGTGGTTGTGATGATGGTTGACACTTCAAAGAATGAGTATTTAAACGAATCAGCCAAATTGTGGTAGATACCAAAAATATTGAGGACGATTAAACCTGTTGAGATTGCAACAATTGCAAAATAAGTACGTAATTCTTCATCTTGGAAGAAGAATTTGACTTTGCGCAGCAAAATATAGAAATAAAGGTTGAAGTTAACCCCAAAAAGAAGGGTACCAACTGTAACCACATAGGTAATCAAGTCGCTATGATAGTGAGCGATAGAGTCATTGTAGACTGCAAAACCACCGGTACCAGCACCTCCCATAGCAATGATAATACTATCAAAGAGTGGCATACCACAAATCCATAGAATCATAGCAAAAATCACAAACATGACCAGATAGATGATGTACAGAATCTGAGCTGTATTTTTCAGCTTGGCAACAACCTTACCAAAGACTGGGCCAGGGACCTCTGCACGCATAACCTCATGGTGACCATTTTTACTGTTGTTCATGATAGCTAATGCAAAAACCAATACCCCCATCCCTCCAATTAAGTGGGCGAAGCTTCGCCAGAAGAGAAGAGAGTGTGTCAGGACCCCAGTGTCAGTGAGAATTGTAGCTCCTGTGGTTGTGAAACCCGAGCTCATTTCGAAGAAAGCATCAATAACACTTGGGATTTGCCCAGCGAAAACAAATGGTAAGCCTCCAAAGAAGGACCAAAGTACCCAACAGAGGGCTACAATGAGCATTCCTTCTTTTGTGTAAATATGGTAATTTTTTGGTTTAAAGAGAGAGCCAATACCACCAAGGAGGAGAAGTATCCCCATCGTCCCCAAAATACTAGCAAATACCTTAGCATCCTCATGGTAAATAAGGGCAACGATAAGTGGTACAACTAAGAGACCAGCTTCAATAAGCAGAAGTTTTGAAATAAGAAAACGGACAATAGATCTATTCATGGCAGCTTACCTCTTTAACAAGTCGTAAATGTGAGTCACGTTTTGCAAGAGGGTAACGACCACGATTTTATCACCATAAGCCAGTCTATCCTCACCAGTAGGGAAAATCGCTTTTCCATTACGGATGATAGCGGCGATAAGAACACCGTTAGCGAAATCAATGTCAGAAAGCTTCATACCGGCAATTTGGTTATTTTCCTTGATTTGAAATTGCAAGGTTTCGATGCGACCATTTGCCACATGGTGAAGAGCATCAAGACTAGAATCTTTGGCATTATAGCGTCCACGGACAAAGTGCATGACAGTATCAACGGCAATACTCTTAGGTGTGACAATTGTTGAAGTCTCACGTGTATCGATAATCTCTAAAAGACTGGTACGGTTAACCTTGGTAATGTTTTTATGAATACCAAGACTCTCAAGGAACATAGAGGTAATGATGTTTTCTTCGTCTACCCCAGTGAGCGTAGCTACCGCATCATAACTAGCAGCACTTTCCTCAAGAAGAAGGTCTTTGGCAGTACCATCTCCCAGAATGACAGAAACTTCTGGGAAGACCTGACTAAAAGTTTGTGCTCGATCCATTTTCTGCTCAATCAATTTGACCTTAATACGAGTGTTTTTCAAGATATTGAGCAAATAGTAGGAGATACGTCCAGCACCAATTAACATAAGATTTTTAATGCTTTTTGATTTGATGTAGCTGTGGAAAAGTGCCATGTCAACACGTTTCCCAGTTACATAGATCTTATCGCCAACTTGAATGGTGGCATTCCCATCTGGAATGATGAGTTCATTTTTACGATCAATCGTACAAACCAAAATGTTACTAAATTTCTTCCGGAATTGTTCAAGGCTCATGCCAGATAATTGACTGTTTTCGGTGACTTTAAAGGCCATAAGAATGACGCGCCCATTAGCAAAAGTCTCGACCGATAAAGCATTCGGAAATTCAACCGTATTGGCGATATACCGAGCTGCTAGCAGTTCGGGGTTAACTACCGCTGAGAATCCAAGGAAGTTTTTGTCTTTGAAATAAGCATTGGAATATTCTGGGTTACGAACACGAACGATGGTTTCTTTAGCCCCCATTTGTTTGGCCAGAACCGCTGAAATCATGTTTACTTCATCTTTGTCAGTCATTGCAATAAAAACATCACAATTATTGACCTCGGCTTGTTCTAAAATTTTGAAGTTGGCGCCATTACCGGCAAAGCCCATAATATCGTAGCGCTTGATGAGGCGTTTAAGGACATCTTCCTTCTGTTCAATTAAAATAACATCGTGCTTCTCTTCGACAAGAGAACGACAGAGTGCGGCACCGACTTTACCGGCACCTACGACAATAATACGCATGAGTTACCTCCAAATAATCACTTCTATGATACTCTATTTTGGCTGAAAAATCATCCTTTTCAGGCCTTTATAAGTGATTCCTATGAAAATTAGATGATAAGATCACAAATAATAATTTTTTTCTGTCAATAGTATTGACTTTTATAACAATAGTGCTAAAATAGTGTTTAAAGATTCGTTATTTTAAATCTAACCTGTCATGATTTAAGCTAATGAACGTCCACAACCATGTCGTCTGCTGAGCTTGACTCCGGGCGACATGGTATTTTTTATGTCTAGGAGAATTGCTATGTCACGTAATCACATTGTCTTGTTTGAGCCTCGTATCCCACAAAACACAGGGAATATTGCCCGTACCTGTGCAGCGACTAATAGCCCTCTTCATATTATTCGACCAATGGGTTTTCCAATTGATGACAAGAAAATGAAACGTGCAGGCTTAGACTACTGGGATAAACTCGATATTACCTATTACGATAATTTAGCTGATTTTATGGCTAAAAATCAGCAAGGACGTTTACATTTAGTTACGAAGTTTGCGGATAAAACTTATTCTGATGAGGCCTATGATGATGGCAAGGACCACTACTTTATGTTTGGACGTGAAGATACGGGTCTACCCGAGGAATTTATGCGTGAGCATGTTGAAAAAGCTATCCGTATTCCGATGAATGATGAACATGTCCGTAGTCTTAATGTATCAAATACGGTTTGCATGATTGTTTATGAGGCTCTTCGTCAGCAGCAGTTCGAGGGGTTGGAATTGAGTCACCGTTATCAGCATGACAAATTAAAATAAACAGCCTTATCTCCATACCAAGAGTATATAGTTAATGGTTATCAATAGATTAGAAATCCATAATTCCAAAACCTTGTCACCAAGGTTTTTTTATGTTACTCTTAAAAGGTCTTCAGGGCAGGGTGAAACTCCCGACCGGTGGTGATTCTATAATCTACTGTTAGGACCTAATTGAAAGAGATTCTCTAGATGGCTCGTCAGCTTTTGGAGGATTTTAGACATTAATGGTATTGATAGTAATCTTAGATAAGTCCGCGAGCGCAAGCTGATGAGGTGTGATTCCTCAACCGACAGTACAGTCTGGATGGAAGAAGACCAGTCTTTTTGCGTAGGCTTTTTTGGCATAGGCAAATCCATTGGGAACTTCTTTCAAATTGTTCAAATTTGGAGGAATTTTTTTATGACAAACACACGTAAATTGGCTTATATCGCCATTTTATCCGCAATTTCATTCTTGTTGCTTTATTTTTCATTTCCATTGATTCCGGCAGCAGATTTTTTGAAGGTTGATTTTTCAATCCTTCCTGTTCTGATTGCCTTAGTCATCTTTGATTTTAAGAGTGCTATTGGCGTTCTCTTGTTGCGTTCATTGCTGAAGCTTTTGCTAAACAATGGGGGTCCAGGTTCAATAATTGGACTTCCTATGAATTTTATTGCTTTAGGATTCTTTGTTTGGGGACTTAGCTATTTCTGGAAGAAAAACCAAACAAGTAAGAATTTTATTCTTGGTTCAGTTGTAGGAACACTAGCTCTTACACTTGCCATGGTTGTCCTCAACTACATTTATGCAGTACCACTCTATGCTAAATTTGCTAATTTCGATATTGGACAATTCATAGGACTTTATAAATACCTTTTTACTATGGTTGTACCTTTTAATTTGCTTCAAGGTTTGATTTTTGCAGTAGTCTTTGCTCTGATTTATGCTCCGCTTAAGTCAATTCTAGTAAAATTATAAATATGAAACACAAACAAATACATTATATTTATACTTCTTTTGCCCTCTTACTATTTGTTGCTCTCGGTTACATGGTCAAGTTCTACCCTGAAGCCTTGACAGGATTTGATAGCAGCATCCAGACCTGGGTTCGAGGAGATTTGCCAACAGGACTGACGCATTTTTTTAAGGCGGTTACGGTCCTTGGGAACACACCTGTTCAGGCCATTATTGCAATTGTAGCGGTAATTTGGCTTTATTTAAACCAGTACAAATCTGAAGCTATCTTTGTGGGAACCAGTGGCGTTCTCGCTAGTATCATGATTGTAAGTCTGAAATATATTTACCAACGCCCACGTCCATCAATTACGCATTTGGTCCATGCTGGTGGTTATTCTTTTCCTAGTGGCCACTCCCTGGGAACCTTCATGATTCTTGGTGCGATTGCTATTGTCCTTGCTCAGCGTCTGGCTAAAAAAGGAGCAAAAGTAGTCATTTATATTGTTACGGGGCTTCTAATTGCGCTCGTCGGACTTTCCCGTATTTACGTGGGGGTTCACTATCCTACAGATGTTTTGGCCGGTTTTACCTTGGCATTTGGTTTACTGAATGCTATTTACCCGACTTACGACCGTATTCGCTTTGAATGGCGGTTCCAAAGTAAACAGAAATAGCATCAAGAGGTTGGAACAGATGTTTCCAACCTTTGACTCATTATTAAGGCAACGATACAGGTCCGTATTTCTTAAAGATCATATGAATTATCGATACATTAAAAAATACTAACTATATGTCAATTACATTACAATTGTGATATAATAGCCTTAAGCTTTTGAATTGAATAAAGGAGATTTTATTGAGTATTAAGAACAGTATCGGATTAAGAATAAAAACTGAGCGTGAAAGTCAACAGATGTCACGTGAAGTACTCTGTTTAGATGGTAAGGAGTTGACCGTTCGCCAGTTAATTCGTATTGAAAAAGGAGAGTCTCTCCCTTCTTTGGATAAATTATCCTACATAGCAAAACGTCTGGGAAAAAGCATGGCTGACTTATTGGATCATGACAGGATTGAAATTCCTGATACTTACTATGAGATGAAAAATCGTTTAATAAAGTTCCCAACGTACGGAGATAAGGAGAGAGTTAAACAGAAGTTGGATCTTATTGAAGATGTGTATGATCAATTCTTTGATATTCTTCCAGAAGAGGAACTATTGACTCTAGATATTCTCGAAAATATATTGAGTTTTACCAGTTGGGAGGAGAGACCTAAAGTCGAAGAAATCTATGAAGATTTGTTTGAACAAGTCAAAAGAAAGAAGAAGTTTTCAACTAATGATTTGTTAGTTATTGATTATTATTTCTATCATCTTTATGGGAGAAAGCAGTATGATAAAAAGATTTTTGACAGAATAGCAGGTAGAGTATTAAAGCAAAACATTCCAACGGATGATGCTTATAATATTGCCTTATTTAATGATTTGATGGCTATAGCTGCTTTAAAGATTTCTCATGAGTCCTTCTCAGATTTCTTAACAGTAATAGATAAACTTTTAGCTGTCATAGAAAAATCACAGTTTCATAGTTACAAACCAGGTGTCTATATTTTAGAAGCTAAGTATGAGCTTATACATAATGGAAACAAGAAAAAAGCTGCTGAAAACTATGATAAGGCTATAATGTTTGCGTCGGTTTTAGAAGATTCCGTTTTGGAAGAAAAGACTCGAGCAGAGAAAGCGGCAGATGGTTTGTAAACAACTGCGTAGTGACATTTATGTCACTACTTTTTTTATAGTTAAACGTTTATCATATAGTTAATAAAAATATTAAGGAGTTTAATTTTGAAAAACTTAAGAAAATTTTTAGTATTACTTATTGCAGCAGCACCATTCTTCATTATTTATTATTAAATAGGAGTCACCATGTCAAAATATCCATATATTTCTCAGGTTGATCAGCGTGATTGTGGTGTAGCTGCCTTGGCCATGATTCTTAAAAACTATGGTTCATCTTATAGTTTGGCTTACTTGAGGGAGTTGGCTCAGACTTCTCGTGAAGGCACTTCTGCGCTTGGCTTGGTTGAAGCAGCCAAGCAGTTGGGTCTTGAAACGCAAGCTATTCGTGCGGATTTAGACTTGTTTAAACAAGAAAATCTATCTTATCCTTTTATTGCACATGTGGTTAAGGATGGTGGTCTTCAACATTATTATACGGTGTTTGGTCAAGCCAAGGGTCAGGTCGTTGTTGGTGATCCAGATCCTAGCAAGAAGGTCATTAAAATGTCACTTGAGGAGTTTGCTAAGGAATGGACAGGGGTTACTCTATTTTTTGAACCAGGAGAAACCTACATTAAATATAAGGAAGAGGTACCTGGTCTCCTTTCATTCCTACCAATTTTATTTCGTCGTAAGGGATTGATAGCAGTCATTGTCTTGCTGAGTTTTCTAGTGACTCTTGTTAATATTATTGGTTCTTATTATTTGCAATCTATTATTGACCGCTTGATTCCTCAAGAAGACTATGCTCTTCTGACCATGATTTCTCTAGGCTTGTGTATCGCTTATCTAGCTCAACAAGTTTTTACTTTCTTCAAAGATTATCTATTGCATCGATTGGGTAATTACTTGTCCATTGCGGTCATCCTTCCTTATATCAAGCATGTGCTTTCTTTGCCTATTAGTTTCTTTAGTTCACGTCGTACTGGGGAAATCACGTCACGTTTTGGAGACGCCAATACCATTATCGATGCCCTGGCTTCAACCATTTTATCGATTTTCTTAGATGTGACCATTGTGATGACTCTAGCCGTGGCTCTCATTTTACAAAACCCTTCGCTTTTTGCGATGACTTTAACTGTAGTACCTCTCTATGTTTTGATTATTCTAGCTTTCTATAAGCTTTTTGAGAAGGAAAATTATCAGTTGATGGAGGCAAACAGTCAAGTCAATACCTCCGTTATTGATGATTTGAGAGGCATTGAAACGCTAAAATCTTTAAGAGTTGAAGAGAGACGTTATCGAGAAATTGAGGTGAAATTCCATGACTACTTGAAGAAGTCCTTGTCTAAGGCCAAGTGGCAATTAACACAAGATGGTTTAAAGACTGGGGTTCAGCTAGTTTCCAATGTCTTTATCCTCTGGTATGGAGCGCAATTGGTCATGGAAGGACAGCTATCTGCTGGTCAGTTGATTACCTATAATATGTTGCTGAATTATTTTACAACTCCTTTAATTAATATTATCAATCTCCAATCCAAAATTCAGCAGGCCAAGGTAGCCAATAATCGTCTTCAAGAAGTTTATGTTGTGGATAAGGAAGAAAAGGGAAAACTCAAGGATTTGTCCTTTAAGCAATTAACTCTCAGAGGTGTTAGCCATCGTTTCAGTTATCAGCAAGAGACTCTTAGTGATGTTGATTTGACCATTAACAAGGGTGAGAAGATTGCTCTCATGGGGCAGAGTGGGTCTGGAAAAACAACTTTGGCTAAAATTTTGTCGGGTTATTATACAAGGTCTGCTGGACATGTTTGTCTGGATAAAAGTGCCATTAGCCATGCAGAGTTACGTCAATTGGTAACCTATGTCCCCCAGCAGACCTATGTGTTTACGGGAACCATTTTAGAAAATCTGCTATTAGGATTTGAAGGAGAAGTTGATGAGAGAAAACTTCTTAAAGTTTGCCAACAAGCTGATATCTTAGACGATATTCAAAAAATGCCACTAGGCTTTCAGACCCAAGTATCTGAAGATGGAGGCCTCTCTGGTGGTCAAAAACAGAGGTTAGCGATAGCAAGGGCTCTCTTGTCTAAACAACCTATCTTGATTTTTGATGAAGCGACAAGCGGTCTAGATAGTGATACAGAGAACAGGGTGTTGACTAATCTTGCTAAAATGAAACGAACAGTGATTTTCATTGCTCACCGAGCCAGTGTCCGTCAGCATGTTAGTCGCATAGTGACCATGACTAACGGACAGGTCGAAGGAGATAGTCCTATTTTCAATCCGTTTCAGTTTATTTAAAAAATTTCCTTACTTATATGAAAAAAACTTAAGAAGTCTAACATTTCACATCTTGCACCTATAAAGTTTCTATAGTATACTGTTAACATCATACTAAGAGGTGTAAACATGTTAGAGGCATATAAAAATTTTTGGTTAGGCTATCTCGATTTTTATGGTCGTACAAAACGATCAGACTATTGGTGGGTAGTCTTGATTAACGGCGTTATCGGTAGCTTGATTTTCCTACTGATGGACTTACTTGGGCAAACAAAAGCTGCTGGCTTTACATTGACGGCTTTCATTTTATTCATAGCAGCAACGGCACTTCCTACGATTGCAATTCAGATTCGTCGTCTACGTGATGCTGATTTTAATGTTGCTTGGATAGTTTTAAAGGCAACTCCTTTAACGGTAGCTCTCTGGGTAATGTACGCCTTCCCAACAAGAAATTCAAAATAACTCCAATGAAAAAAAGGGGTGAGACTAGGAAATCTAGTTTCACTCCTTTTTCTTATAAAATAAAGCTACCTAAGAGGCTAACGAGGGTAAAGCTGATAGTCACATAAAAGATGGCTAGACGAGTTGTTTGAATGGGTTTATAAAGTCTAATAAGCGTAAGAATACACCAAACGAAGAGCACGGTCACAAACCATCCTGACAGTAAGCGACGTGGTGTAATGCCATAAAGTGCAATATAGACCCCAAAGAGTTTCCAACCAGCGATAAGGGCAAAGAGGCTAGTAAAAGTAAAGAGTAGCGTACTAATCCAACGGAGTCCTTTGTGGTTAAAGATATTTTCTTTTGAGTAAAGATAGAGTCCCACTAAGACACCAAAATTTAGAATAGAAACGCGAACCAATTGCCAGAAGCCCTGAACAGCCATATGTGAGGCTTGGTGGGCTGGGATATTGACTTGGTTGAGAGAAAGGAGTTCTCCCATTTGACTTGTGGCAGTGAGTAAAAATAGGGCATAAGTGAAGCAGAGACTTCCAATCACAATATAAGCTGCCAGTTTTGGGAAAAGACGGGTCTTTTTGAGACTAGTTTCAAGTTGAGTTTGACTGAGTGGCTTATCCTTGGCTAAATAGACTGCAGCCAGTTGGGCAAAAAGTCCCAAAGCTAGAGGAATACTTGAAAGCAAACGGAAGATGATTAGGCCACTGTTTTCGAAGTGAATGTTGAAGTTAAACAAAGTAGCAAGTGTCTGGAAAACTTGTTTCCAAAGTTGTCCGAAAGCAGGTAATACCTGACTGAGCTGGCTGGCAGCAAATACAGTAAGTATCAAGGCTACAAAAATACTAACTAAAATCATCCCCTTATGGAGCTGGCGGTTGTGTCGCTCTTCTGTAGAAAGTTCTTGCTTAGGTCTTGTTTTATAGGGGAGTGTAAAAACTCCAAGGAAAAAATATTTCAGAGGAAAGAGGCAGCTAGTGTAGATGAGGTCTATCCAAACCATAATTCCCAGTCTATCCTGGCTACTTTGTCCAGTTCGTGCCATTAAATAAAGTAAAAAACTGGCATGAAGGCAGAGCATTTGAGCACTTTCCCAACTGTCGTGTAGTCCCCAAAGACTTATTTGCAGACCTTGTAGGAGGCTAGTAGTCATAAATATTCCTGATTCAAGACGCATTCCTCTCTTTTCTTTTCCTGCCAGTAAACGACAGCCAAGTTCGACAGTCATTATGAGTACAATTATTGCCGGTAAGGCGAAAGAAAAATTGGTAAGGTAAGTAACATAGAGGAAGCAGGCGACAAGTAAACTGATAATCAAGCTCTTGAGTTTCCAGATGTCTCTTGGTGAAAGATGTTTCAAGAGTTTTTTTGTTTTGGTTTGCAGACTTTCCTCTTCGTAGGGATACTCCTGAGAGACTACCTGTAAATCGGTATTGCAGTTATTTGTTTCCATCATAATTCTCCTTTAGATTTTAAATCCAAAGAAGACTTTATCATAAAAAATGAAGATAATTGTTACGTAACCGTAAAATTACTAAAAATAGGTCTATGGACTTAGGACTAGAGAAGGAGAGAGGAATAAAACGCCACCATAAAAATTTTTCTCACACGAGATGATAGAATCTGGCTGATGATTGGCAGTATCTTTCTCATTCGAAAAAAGTGTTTGCCTAATTTATAAATGGTTTATCCACTTTCAACCGAAATAGTACAAGGAATCATTTTACTTGATGGTCAAATGATGGTCAAAAGTGACGCTATTTTTTGACATTTTATGTGAGATTGAGGCCTACAGTGATGTTGCAAAAATTCTGAAAATTCGTTGACATGTGTTGTCAAAGTAGTATGATATTAACATAAAAAGAATTTAGGAGGTTCTTATGTTAGGTGTCATCCTACTCTATGTTGGCATGGTTTTAATGAGTAATGGATTTCATCGCTTGGAAGGGATTCCCGACAAATCAAATGTTGTCATGAATATCTTTACAGGTGGTTTGGGATTGATTCTCAATATTATTGTCATTGCTTATGGGGCCTGCACAGGAAAAGGTGCTGACTGGTTTTATGGTAGTGCCACAGGTCTTTTGTTTGCTTTTACCTATCTTTATTCAGCTATCAATACGATTTTTGATTTTGATCAACGTTTGTACGGCTGGTTTAGTTTATTTGTGGCAATTAATACGATACCAGCAGGGATTCTTTGCTTAACATCTGGATATGGTGGTAATGCTTGGTATGGTATTATTTGGTTCATGTGGGGTATTCTATGGCTAACTGCCTTTATTGAAATTAACCTTAAGAAGAACCTAGGGAAATTTGTTCCTTACCTAGCTATTTTTGAAGGAATTGTAACAGCTTGGATTCCAGGGCTTTTGATGCTTTGGGGCAAGTGGTAAGCATTGATTTAAGGAGGAAAAACGATGCAATTGACAATGCGTGAGCAGGAAAAAATGATGATTAGTCTTGCGGCTATGATTGCTCAACGACGTAAAGATAAAGGGATCAAATTGAATCACCCAGAAGCAGTCGCTTTGATTACAGATTATGTACTTGAGGGTGCAAGAGAAGGTAAGACGGTTGCTCAATTGATGGATGAAGCTCGTAATCTCTTAACACGTGAAGATGTTATGGAGGGAATTGCGGAAATGATTCCAATGATTCAAGTTGAAGCTACTTTTACAGACAGTACAAAATTGGTTACTGTTCATGATCCTATTCAGTAAGGAGAAAATGTAATGATTCCAGGTGAATACCATGTGGCGAGTGAGCCAATTGATTATAATGGTGGTTATGAGGCCATTAGTCTTGAAGTGAAAAATGTGGGTGACCGTGCTGCCCAAGTAGGGTCTCACTATCATTTTTACGAAGCAAACGAAGCTGGTCTTCAATTTGACCGTGAGAAAGCACGAGGCAAACGTCTAGATATTCCAGCAGGTACAGCCATTCGTTTCGAACCAGGTGAAACGAAAACAGTGCAACTTATTGACTTTGGAGGCAAACGTCGTATTTTTGGTTTCAATAACAAAGTCAATGGTTTCTTAGACTAGAAAGAGGGCAGATAGATGAGTTTTAAAATGGATCGTAAAGAATATGCTCAACACTATGGACCAACTGTAGGAGATAGCGTACGTCTTGGAGATACCAATCTTTTTGCAGCCATTGAAAAAGACTTCACAGTATATGGACAGGAGTCTAAGTTCGGTGGTGGTAAAGTTTTGCGTGATGGTATGGGTGTCAGTGCTACGGAAACACGTGAAAATCCATCAGTTGTGGACACGATTATTACAGGTGCTACCATCATTGACTATACAGGGATTATTAAAGCGGATATCGGTATTCGTGATGGTAAGATTGTTGCTATCGGTCGTGGTGGTAATCCAGATACAATGGACAATGTGGACTTTGTTGTGGGTGCTAGTACAGAAGCCATTGCAGCAGAAGGTTTAATTGTGACTGCTGGTGGTATTGACCTTCACGTACACTATATTTCTGCTGACCTTCCTGAATTCGGTTTGGATAATGGAATCACAACTCTCTTTGGTGGTGGTACTGGTCCTGCTGACGGAAGTAATGCAACAACATGTACGCCAGGTAAATTCCACATTACTCGTATGTTGCAAGCTGTGGACGATATGCCTGCTAACTTTGGTTTCCTCGCTAAAGGTGTTGGTTCTGAAACTGAAGTGGTTGAAGAACAAATCAAGGCAGGTGCAGCAGGTATTAAGACACACGAAGACTGGGGTGCAACTTACGCAGGAATTGATAATTCTCTTAAAGTTGCGGATAAATATGATGTTTCCTTTGCGGTCCACACTGACTCATTGAATGAAGGTGGATTCATGGAAAACACTCTTGAGTCTTTCCAAGGTCGTACCGTTCACACCTTCCACACCGAAGGTTCAGGTGGTGGACACGCTCCAGATATCATGGTTTTTGCTGGTAAAGAAAATATTTTGCCATCATCAACAAACCCAACCAATCCATACACCACAAATGCTATTGGTGAATTGTTGGATATGGTTATGGTTTGTCACCACTTGGATCCAAAAATTCCAGAAGATGTTTCCTTTGCGGAATCACGTGTTCGTAAGCAAACTGTTGCTGCAGAAGATGTTCTTCACGATATGGGTGCCCTTAGTATCATGACTTCTGATGCCATGGCAATGGGACGTGTCGGTGAGGTTGCTATGCGTTGTTGGCAACTAGCTGATAAGATGAAGGCTCAACGTGGTCCACTTGAAGGGGATTCAGAGTTTAACGACAATAACCGTATCAAACGTTATGTGGCTAAATATACTATTAACCCTGCTATCACTAATGGTATTGCAGACTATATTGGTTCTGTAGAAGTTGGTAAATTTGCGGACCTCGTTATCTGGGAACCAGCTCAATTTGGTGCAAAACCTAAATTGGTGCTTAAGGGTGGTATGTTAACTTACGGTGTTATGGGTGATGCTGGTTCAAGTCTTCCAACACCTCAACCTCGTATCATGCGTAAATTATATGGTGCTTATGGTCAAGCGGTTCACCAAACAAATCTTACATTTGTTTCTCAATATGCCTATGATCACGGTATCAAGGAAGAAATTGGTTTGAATAAGATTGTTCTTCCGGTTAAGAATACACGTAACTTGACTAAGCGTGATATGAAACTTAATGATTACGCTCCAAAAACAATCCGTATTGACCCACAGACCTTTGATGTCTTTATTGATGATGAATTAGTTACTTGTGAACCAATCCATACGACATCATTGTCTCAACGCTATTTCTTGTTCTAAGAAAAAGTGTCATATAAATGAGGCTGGAATTTTTCCTCCAACCTCTTTTGTATTTTATGGCGAAAACGTTTTTAGTGCTTTCTTAAAGCGCTAAATGACTTTGATGCAGTTTTTAAATGTAATAGAAAAGGAAAAAGTATGATTTTTACAAAAGTAGATGCTCTTGTTAAAGATATTGATGTTGATAAATATCATATTGAAACAGTCATTCTTTCAAGTGATGATCTTAATAAAAAAATTATTCGTGTGAAAAGCGACCACGGCAATGAATTTGGTATTCGTCTTGATAAGGGGCAAAAATTGCAAAATGGCTCTGCCTTTTTCATTGATGACCATCATGTTTTGGCGATTGGTGTTGAATCACAGGATTTGATTGTCATTTCTCCTAAAGATATGGATGAAATGGGAATTACAGCTCATATTCTTGGGAATACTCATAAACCAATTGAGGTGAAAGATGCCAAGATTTATTTGGAAGTTGACCCTGTTGTAGAGCAAGTATTGACTCAAAAAGACATTGCCTACACGATTGAGGAAGTGGTCCTTGACAAACCCCTTCGTCACGTGAATTTGACTGCCCATGAACATTAATCCTTTTGCTAACGTGTCTTTGCGAGACTATCTTGAAATTGTTCAAATTGTTGATTCAACCTTTCCAATTGGATCATTTAACCACTCTTTTGGGATGGAAAATTATCTGCGTGAAGACACTGTAACAGATGATAAGGGCTATGAGGAATGGCAAGAGGCTTATTTAGATAGCCAATTTAAGTATGGTGAAGGACTTGTGATTAAGCTAGTCTATGATGCCATGACTTCTGATGATTTGGCTCAAGTTTGGCAATATGATAAGACTTTGACTGTTTCGACGCAAGCGCGTGAAACCAGACAAGGAACGAAGATGATTGCTAAGCAAATGTTGCGCCTGATTCAAAGGCTACATGCTATTCCAGTATTGGATGACTATCAGTCCAAAATACGTAAGGGTGAGGTTTATGGTAATCCTGCTATTGTCTTTGCGCTTTATGTCTTCAACAAGGGGATTGGTTGCAGTGAGGCCATAGCACTTTATGGCTATAGCGTTATCTCGACTATGGTTCAAAATGCTGTTCGTGCCATTCCCCTTGGACAATTTGCTGGACAAGAGATCGTTTTACGTAGCTTTTCACAATTAGAACACATAACACAAGCCATTCAAGAGCTGGATGCGTCCTACCTTGGGGCCAATACACCTGGTCTTGAATTAGCTCAGATGAAACATGAAACTCAGGTGTTCCGCCTATTCATGTCTTAAAATATCAACAAGGTTGAGAGGAAAAAACAATGACAAAACGTACTGTAATTATTGGAGTTGGTGGACCTGTTGGTTCAGGGAAGACTCTTTTGCTTGAACGTCTCACACGACGTATGTCTGACCTAAATTTAGCGGTTATTACCAACGATATTTATACCAAAGAAGACGCCCTTTTCTTGGCGAAAAATTCAAGCCTAGATGAAGACCGTATCATTGGTGTAGAAACTGGTGGATGTCCTCATACTGCGATTCGTGAGGATGCTTCTATGAACTTTGAAGCGATTGAAACCCTTCAAGAACGCTTCAACCATGATTTGGATGTTATCTTCCTTGAAAGTGGTGGAGACAACTTGGCTGCGACATTTAGCCCTGACTTGGTTGATTTCACTATTTACATTATTGACGTTGCTCAGGGTGAAAAAATCCCTCGTAAGGCTGGTCAAGGGATGATTAAGAGTGACCTCTTCTTGATTAACAAGACTGACCTTGCACCTTATGTTGGAGCTAACCTCGACCGTATGCGTGAAGACACCCTTCATTTCCGTAACGAGGATTCTTTCATTTTCACAAATCTGAATAATGAAGACAATGTTAAGGAAGTAGAAACATGGATTCGCAAGAATTTCCTACTAGAGGATTTATAAGATGACGCAAACATATGATGGTTTTGTCCATCTTGGTTTTTCGAATCGAAATGGTCGCACAATCTCTCATAAGAAATACCAAGAGGGTAACTCTCGAGTGTCAGCGGATAATTCGGATGCCAATGGTGTGCCTTACTATTTTCTCATTAATATGGGTGGGGGATTTGTCGAGGGTGAACAGTATCAAGTAACCATTGATGTTAGTAAAGATGCTCATGCCCTAGTGACAACCCAAACACCGACTTATGTCTACAAGTGTGAAAAGGGACAGTTAACGCAACAGAATACGTCCATCACACTTGAAGAAGATAGTTATTTGGAGTACATGGCTGATGAAGTGATTCCTTATTTAAAATCACGCTATTTTCAAACCAGTCGTATTGATATGGATAAGTCTGCTCACTTGATTTATTCAGATGGTGTGACGGCGGGCTGGTCACACGAGGATTTACCATTTCAATACCATTATTTTCGTAATTTGACACAGATTTACCAAGATAATGAGCTTGTTTACAGTGATCAGACCCTTTTGGAGCCTCAAAAACAAGATATGTTTAAGCTTGGTTATTTTGAGGGATGGCGCAATTACAATAGTTTGGTAATGGTGTCTCCAGCTATTGATGAAGCCTTTGTCAAGGCTTTGCAGAAGCACTTAGAAGACTTGAATCTAGAGTCTGACTTTGCTATCTCAGCCTTGGATATTCCGGGTCTGGTTTTACGTATCTTGGGAAAGACTGCTGAAGATAATCGTCGTGTGATTTATGCTTGTGCTGATTATTTTAGACAAGAAATATATGGATTAAGTCCTTTAAATTTGAGAAAAAATGATATGAGGAGATAAAAATGCATATTCCTGAAAATTACCTAAGTCCTACGACTTGTGCAGCAATGGGAGCAGTGATGTTGCCTATTTGGTATAAGGCTGTCAAAGAAGTGAAGGTAAAGGTGGATACAGATAAGCAAACGATTCCTATGTTGGGAATTGGGACTTCCTTGTCCTTCCTTATCATGATGTTTAACCTTCCAGCGCCAGGTGGAACGAGTGCTCACGCCGTTGGTGCGGTATTGATTGCTATTTTATTGGGTCCGTGGGCCTCCTGTTTAGCGGTTAGTGTTGCTCTGGCTATGCAGGCCTTACTCTTTGGTGACGGTGGTATTTTGGCTTTTGGTGCTAATACTTTTTGTATGGCTGTTGTTATGCCATTTGTAGGTTACGCTGTTTATACTCTTTTGAAAAAGTGGACCAAGAACAAGATAATCGCAAGCTTCTTTGGTGGCTACATTGGTATTGTGGTTGCGGCCTTGACAGTTGCTGTCTTACTTGGTATTCAGCCGATTTTCTTTAAAGATAGCAGTGGTAACCCTCTTTACAATCCTTACCCATTGTCGGTGACGATTCCAGTTATGGGTGTGACTCACCTCTTAATTGGTCTGGTAGAAGGTTTCTTCACGGCCGGTGTTCAACAATTCATTGAACGTTTAAATCTTGAGAATAATAAACAAACGACTGTCAAAAAGCTTCGTCCTTTGTTGTTGTTTATCTTGGCCTTGATTATTTTAACTCCCCTTGGATTGTTGGCCACTGGAACAGCCTTTGCTGAATGGGATGTTCAAGAGTTGGTGGAAAAATTGTCCCACTATCATGTGGAAGCTCAAGCACCAAAAGGTATGCTAAATGGCTTCTCATTCCACGCCATCTTCCCTGACTATAGTATTGCAGGAATTCCTGAAGTCTTGGGTTATATCCTAAGTGCAGCATCTGCTGTTCTGATTTCCTTTGTCATCTACCGCTTGATTTTTGGTAGAAAGGTTGAAAAATGATTCTGCCAGATTGGATACTAGAAAAACGCCCAGCAGTGACTAAAGTTGGGAAAAACAGCTTTCTTATCCGAAATCGTCACCATTTGGAAGCTCTTATCCAAAAGTTTGAGACACATCCTGTGCCAGTCGCATCCATCTTTCATCCAACGACTAAGGTTTTACTTCTCCTCTTGTTTCTTTTTTCGGTTGGGATTAGTCAAAACCTCACAGTCCTATGGATTCTAGGCTTAGTCTTAGGATTTGGTGTGGCTTTCCTACCCCATTCCGTTTTAGTTAGTACCTTAAAAAAGACCATTTTATTATTGGTCTTCCCTATAATTATTTATCTGCCTCATCTCTTATTTAGCGGTGGACAAACCCTCTTTCTTTTAAGGCTTCCCTTGATTGCTTTGGCCATTGCCTATTATTCGGAGACGAGTACGATAAGTGAGATGCTAGCTGCCTTAAAGGGTCTGCATTTTCCTGACCTTATCCTACTCCAGTTGGATATTACCATAAAATATATTGATGTTTTTGGGAAACAATTAATGGACTTGCTTAAAGGAATTGAGGCACGTAGCTATGGTGGTAACCACCGTTTCCAAATTGGGAGCAATGTCTGGGGAATTCTCTACCTTAAAGCAATACGTTATGGTGAGGAACTCACTCAGGCCATGGAAGCCCGTTGCTTTGTTGGTGAGTATGTCAAGTCATCACGGTCGTTCACATGGAAGGATTGGGTTGCTTTGATAGGATTAGTAGTAGTAATTTTAGGACAAATTCTTTTAGGAGGATGAGATGTTTCAATTGAATCAGGTGTCCTGCGCCTATGATCAAAAAAAGGTCTTCACGGGTCTTGATTTGGAGATTAGACAAGGGCAATATGTGATGTTGATGGGGGAAAACGGAACAGGGAAGTCGAGTCTTATCAGTTTATTGACAGGATTCAAGCAGGAAGAGTCTGGCCGTATTCTTTTCCTAGGGAAAGAGGTCAGGGAATGGTTGAAGGACAAACGTCAAAAACGTGATTTCTATAGTCGGTTAGGTATTCTTTTTCAAGATGTAGATAGTCAGCTTTTTAATAGTACGGTCTATGATGAGATTGCTTTTGGGCCTCGTCAGTTAGGTTTGACTGAAGAAGAAGTCTCAAAACGTGTTGAGGACACCCTAACGCTACTTAAAATTGACGATTTAAGGGACCGAGTGCCCTATCAACTGTCTGGTGGTGAAAAGAAGAAAGTAGCCTTTGCCAGTATTATGGTAACCAATCCAGATGTCTATATTCTTGATGAACCCTTCAACAATCTCTCTAAAGAATATGAAGAATTTTTTAGAGAGCTCTTACATGAGCTTCATTCGGCCGGCAAAACCATTATCATGTCAGCTCATCACTTTAAGCATCTTCATCATGAGAAGGCAGATGTTCTTCTTTTTGAGAATGGGAAGGCTGATTTCTTCCCTGCAAGGGAGGTTCTCAGTAATCAGCAAGTGATTGAGCGCTTATCACATTACTAATGAGTAAAAAGGCAGAAAATCGTTATTGGTTTTCTCCCTTTTTTATTTTGTCAAACAATTGATACTTCCGAGTGATAGAATTTTCTTATCACCTTGATTATGTTTAAGTATTAGTTAAGACTAGTGATTTTTGTTACAATTAGAACAATCAATCTCAAAGGAGACAATTATGAAACTTAAAAAAATTCTTGGAATTACGGGTGTAGCCATTGCTTCAGTAGCTTTGCTTGCTGCATGTTCTTCAAAATCAAAAGATACATCTTCAGATACATCTTCTTCAAAATCATCTGAGGCTAAAGAAACTGTTAATTTTGCAACGGTCGGAACAACAGCACCATTTTCATATGAAAAAGACGGTGAATTAACTGGTTACGATGTGGAAGTGGCTAAAGCGGTCTTCAAAGACTCTGACAAGTATGAAGTGAAATTCCAAAAAACAGAATGGTCTTCAGTCTTTACAGGTCTTGACTCAGCTAAATACCAAATGGCTGGGAACAATATCTCTTACTCAGAAGAACGTGACCAAAAATACCTCTTCTCATATCCAATTGGAACAACACCTGCAGTCTTGACGGTTCCAAAAGATAGTAAAATCAAGAAGTATGATGACATCGCTGGTCACTCTACACAGGTAGTTCAAGGAACATCAACAGCTACTCAATTGACTGAATTCAATGATAAACATTCAGATAAGCCAGTTGAACTCAACTACACTAATGAAAACATTACACAAATGTTGACAAACTTAAATGAAGGTAAATACGACTTCAAGATCTTTGATGCACCAACTGTTAATGCAATTATCAAAAACAATAAGTTGACAAAATTGAAGACCATTGAACTTAAGTCTGATCAACAACCATACATTTACTTCTTGTTTGCTGATAATCAAAAAGACCTTCAAAAATTTGTAAATAAACGTTTGGAAGAACTCCAAAAGGATGGTACTTTGGCTAAATTGGCTGAAAAATTCCTTGGAAATAAAGATTATATCCCAACTAAAGATGCTTTGAAAGTACCAAGCAAAAAATAAGAAATTAGGCTGAGGATAGATATTTCTCAGCATTTTCTTATAAATAAAATTTAGGATAGGCTATAGCTAATAACTATAGATTCATACAATTATAAACAATTTGCTACAATTCTCATCCTATGGGATAATAGTTTTACACTTAAAACAATTTAAAGGAGCTTATGATGAAATTTAAAAAAATTCTTGGAATTGCAGGATTAGCAGTCGCTTCAACAGTAGCCTTGGCTGCATGTGGTGCTGGTGGTAACAAGTCAGCTAAAGATGATAAAACATTGACAGTTGGTATCATGACATTGGATGATGCAACTGAACCAGTATGGGATAAGGTCAAAGAATTGGCTAAAGAAAAAGGCGTAACGATTGAGTTGAAAGAGTTTACGGACTACAACCAACCAAACGAAGCCCTTAAAAATGGTGAAATCGATGTCAATGCTTTCCAACACATTTACTTTTTGAATAACTGGAATAAAGAAAACAAGGGTGATGTTGTTGCTGCAGCAGATACACTTCTTAGCCCTATCCACCTTTTCTCAGGTACTGAAAACGGAAAAGCTAAATACAAAGATGTTAAAGATCTTCCTGAAGGAGCTACTATCTCAGTACCTAATGATGGTACAAATGAAAGCCGTGCATTGACTCTTCTTCAAACAGCTGGTTTGATTAAATTAGATGTTAAAAAAGGTGAATTGGCAACAATCAAGAACATTTCTGAAAATCCAAAGAAATTGGAAATCAAAGAAATCGCAGCTGAACAAACAGCTCAAACTCTTTCATCTGTAGATGCAGCAGTTGTTAACAACTCATATGCCCAACAACAAAATGTTAACTACGATACAACCCTCTTCCAAGAAGATCCAAGTCAAGATTTGAAAGATTGGGTTAACATCATTGCAGCTAACAAGGATTGGGAAAAATCAAATAAGGCTGATGCAATCAAAGTTTTGATTAAAGCTTACCAAAATGATGAAGTTGCCCAAACCATTTATGATGCCTCTAACAAGGTTGACCTTCCAGCATGGAAAGGTGCACCAACACAAGATCAATTGAAAGCTAATTCAAAGAAATAAGCTAAGGGCGGAAGGGCGTGTGAGAACACGCCGTTTTGTCTTGTATGAAGGAGACGAATTTGATGGCATTTTCTAGTGAAGAAGAACAGTTACAAAAGTTCCGTAATGACGAAACTGCTCAACACTATTTTGAAGTTTTGCGGACTTTGATTTCTAAAAAATCTATTTTTGCTCAAAATATTGGTCTCTATGATGTGGCTGCCTACCTTGGTGAAATCTTTTCAAGGATAGGTGCAGAGGTGACGATTGACGAGACCTATACGGCACCTTTTGTCTTGGCAAAATTTAAGAGTCCAAATCCAGATGCTAAGACCATTATCTTTTATCAGCATTATGATACTGTTCCTGCGGATAATGATCAGCCTTGGACGGATGAACCTTTTCGTTTGACTGTTCGTAAGGGTTACATGTATGGTCGTGGTGTTGATGATGATAAGGGGCATATCACAGCTCGTCTGACAGCCCTTCGTAAATATATTCGAGAGGTCGGTGACCTTCCTGTTAATATCACGTTTATGATGGAAGGCGCTGAGGAATCTGCCTCAACTGATCTTGAAAAGTATTTGGAAAAATACCGTGACGACCTTCTTCCAGCAGATCTTTTGGTTTGGGAACAAGGTAACCGCAATAGTAAAGGACAACTAGAAATCACAGGCGGCAACAAGGGGATTATTACTTTTGACTTGTCTGTTGAGAGTGCCGATGTTGATATTCATTCTAAATTTGGTGCTGTGATTGAATCTGCGTCATGGTATTTACTCAATGCTATCTCTAGTATGCGTGATGATCAGGGACGGATTCTCATTGATGGTATCTACGATAAAGTGATTCAACCTAACGAACGCGAGATGGATCTCATTGAGACCTATGCTATTGAAAATGCAGACAGCCTTCGAAAAATTTACGGGCTAAAACTTCCAATTTTGGAAAGTGACCGCCGTGATTTCTTAAAGACTTATTACTTTGAGCCAGCCCTTTCTATTGAAGGAATCTCGACAGGTTACCAGGGGCAAGGGGTTAAGACTATCTTACCAGCGCAAGCCAAAGCTAAAATGGAGATGCGTTTGGTTCCTGGCTTGACACCTGAGTATGTTTTGGAGCGTATCAAGGCCCATCTTAAAAAAGAAGGATTCGACCGTATTAAGGTAACCTTCACTCTTGGTGAAGAAAGTTATCGTAGCGATATGTCTGATCCGGCTATTGTCAATGTTATTGAGTTGGCAAAAGGCTTTTATGAGGAAGGTGTCGCTGTACTTCCAACGGCTGCCGGTACTGGACCTATGCATATGATTTACGAGGCTTTGGGTGTTCCTATGGCAGCTTTTGGGATAGGAAATGCTAATAGCCGTGACCACGGTGGGGATGAAAATGTTAGCCTAGCAGACTACTATACCCACATTGAACTAATTAAGGAGTTAATTGCAAGTTATGAGTAATGTCATTATTGATTTGAAAAATATTGATATCACCTTTACACAGAAACGCCGCACTATCCAAGCGGTTAAAGATGTATCTATCCAGATTGAAAAAGGTGATATTTACGGAATTGTTGGTTATTCAGGGGCTGGGAAGTCTACCCTGGTGCGTGCTATTAATCTTTTGCAAGTGCCTACAGCTGGTCAAATCACTATCGGTAAGGATGTGACTTTTGCAGATGGTAAGGTCCAATTAACGACAAAAGAGTTGCGTCAAAAACGTCAAACAATTGGGATGATTTTCCAACACTTTAACTTAATGGCTCAGAAAACGGCTTATGAAAATGTTGCCTTTGCCCTCCGCCACTCTAAGTTAAGCAGTGAAGAAAAGGACAAAAAAGTTCATGGCCTCTTGGAGTTGGTTGACTTGGCTGACCGTGCAGAAAACTATCCTGCACAGTTGTCAGGTGGACAAAAACAACGTGTAGCGATTGCACGTGCCTTGGCCAACGATCCTGAAATCTTGATTTCAGATGAGTCTACATCAGCCCTTGACCCTAAAACGACTAAGCAAATTCTGTCACTTCTGCAAGATTTGAATAAGAAACTTGGTTTGACAGTGGTTATGATTACCCACGAAATGCAAATTGTTAAAGATATTTGTAACCGTGTGGCTGTCATGCAAAATGGTCAACTTTTGGAAGAAGGCAGTGTCCTTGATATCTTCTCAAATCCACAAGAAGATTTGACACAAGAATTTATTGAAACTGCAGCGGGAATTGAAGATGCTTTGACTAAGATTAATGCGCAACCTTTGGTTAAAAACTTGCCAAGTTCAGCTCTTCTTGTTCAACTTAAATACGCTGGTTCTTCCACAGATGAGCCACTCTTGACTGAAATCTTCAAAGATTACGGTGTTTCAAGTAATATCCTTTATGGAAATGTTGAAATTCTCGGTGATACACCTGTTGGTGAATTGGTCGTTGTTTTGGATGGCGATTCTGACAAGGTTATTGCAGCGCAAAAAGCGATTGAAAATGCAGGTGTTAACTTGCAGGTACTTAAGAAAGGAGCCCAATAATGGCAGATTGGATTCAACAAAACTTTCCAGATATTTATCGTATCGGTATGCAAGGGGTTAACTCTTGGCCAGATGCCATCTACGCAACTCTTTATATGACCGTGATTTCCTTCATCATTGGGGGACTTCTTGGTCTGGTCATGGGACTCTTCTTGGTATTGACAGGACCTCGTGGGGTTATTGAAAATAAATTTGTTTTCCAAATCCTAGATAAGGTGACTTCTATCTTTCGTGCCATTCCTTTCATCATCCTCCTAGCGATTTTGAAAGGCTTTACTTACTTCATCGTAGGGACTAACCTTGGGATGACAGCGGCCTTGGTTCCATTGTCAGCGG
Source organism: Streptococcus sp. SV2 (assembly GCF_030440175.1). Taxonomy (NCBI): domain Bacteria; kingdom Bacillati; phylum Bacillota; class Bacilli; order Lactobacillales; family Streptococcaceae; genus Streptococcus; species Streptococcus sp. SV2. The sequence goes on along the minus strand of NZ_JAQFJQ010000002.1, from coordinate 65,606 downwards.
CAACCTTCCCATTCTTTGCCCGTCAAGTACAGGTGGTACTTGCAGACTTAGACCGTGGGGTAATTGAAGCAGCGCAAGCTAGTGGTGCGACTCTTTGGGATACGATTAAGGTTTACCTTGGTGAAGGTCTACCTGAGTTGGTTCGTGTATCAACCGTGACCCTGATTTCACTCGTGGGTGAAACTGCTATGGCCGGTGCCATCGGTGCAGGTGGTCTTGGTTACATTGCCATCTACTATGGATACAACCGTTCAAATACTTCCGTCACTATCTTGGCAACCTTGTTGATCCTGATTTTGATCTTCCTTATCCAATTTGTCGGTGACTTCTTAACTCGTAAATTGAGTCATAAATAAGAGTGGAAAGCCTGCTTTCAACAGGCTTTTTTCATGTCTTGACGATTTGAGAAATATATCATAATATGGAAGTCAATGAATGTTTTGTGGTTTTGTTAACCACATAAAAGGAGTTAATGAGTTATGCAACGTTTTATTTCAACGTGGAATAGAACCAGCTTGATAAAGCGTATTGCCATTGGTGTGGTAATCGGTGCTTTGCTTGGTTTGCTTATTCCTAAGATTACAGTTATTGGTCTCTTGGGAGATATGTTTGTTGGTGGTTTGAAGGCCATTGCACCCCTCTTGGTTTTTGCCTTGGTTGCCAATGCCCTTTCCCAAACACGTGAAGGCCAACAAAGCAACATGAAGACGGTAATTGTTCTCTACCTATTTGGGACCTTTGCTGCAGCTTTGACAGCTGTGATTTCCCACTATATTTTTCCAATTTCATTGAAATTGGGAGCAGCCGCAGCTACCAAAGCAAGTGCACCTCAGGGGGTTGGTGAGGTGTTTAAGGATTTATTGCTTAAGATGGTGGATAATCCTATTAACGCCTTGGCTCAAGCCAACTATATTGGGGTTTTGGTCTGGGCTGTTGTCTTTGGTTTTGCTATGCGAACAGCCAGTCAACACACTAAAGAATTGCTTAATACCTTGGCTGAGGTGACCTCTCAAATCGTGCGTTGGATTATTAACCTAGCACCATTTGGTATTCTTGGTCTTGTCTTTAATACGATTTCTGAAAATGGTATTGGCGTCTTGGCAGATTATGGAGTTCTTATCCTTGTTCTGGTTGGTACTATGGCCTTTGTTGCCTTGGTGGTCAATCCAGCCATTGCCTTTGTGATGATGGGCAAGAATCCTTTCCCATTGGTTTTCCGTTGTCTGAAAGATTCTGGGATTACTGCCTTCTTTACCCGCTCATCAGCTGCCAATATCCCCGTCAACCTTCAATTGTGTGAAGACCTTGGTTTGAATCCTGATACTTACTCAGTTTCTATCCCTCTGGGCTCAACAATTAACATGGCAGGGGCAGCCGTGACAATTAATGTTTTGACACTGGCTGCAGTGACTACTTTGGGAATTGAGGTTGACTTTGCGACAGCCCTTATTCTTAGTGTAGTTTCAGCTATTTCTGCCTGCGGTGCCTCAGGTATTGCAGGAGGTTCCCTTCTCTTGGTCCCCGTAGCATGTAGCCTCTTTGGTATTTCAAATGATCTGGCCATGCAGGTTGTCGGTGTCGGCTTTATCGTCGGTGTCATCCAAGACTCATGTGAAACGGCCCTCAACTCGTCAACAGATGTTCTCTTTACAGCAGTAGCAGAAAAAAGCCGTTGGAATAAGGCTTAGATAATAAAAAAGGTCAGCCTCTGGGGCTGACCTTTTTGAGGTTATGTAGTCAACATAGGCAAAGACTATAGCTAGCTCAAGGATTTGTCATCTTTAAAATACCCATAAAATGTGGTAAAATAAACGTCTCTAATAGAAAAGGGTGAGATATTTATGACTAATAATCTATTAGTACTTCAATCGGATTTTGGTTTGGTTGATGGTGCTGTTTCGGCCATGATTGGTGTGGCTTTACAAGAAGAGCCAAGCCTAGGAGTGCACAACTTAACCCATGACATCACTCCCTATAACACATTTGAAGCTTCCTACCGTCTCTTTCAAACCGTTGAATACTGGCCAAAAGGGACAACTTTTGTATCCGTAGTTGACCCTGGTGTCGGATCGTCACGAAAAAGTGTGGTTGCTCTGACTAAGACTGGGCAATATATCGTTACTCCCGACAATGGCACACTTTCTTATATTAAAAAGAATGTTGGTATCGTGGCTGTTCGAGAAATTTCAGAGGTTGAGAACCGCCGTAGTAATACCGAGCTATCTTATACCTTCCACGGACGTGATGTTTATGCTTATACAGGTGCCAGATTAGCCTCTGGTCATATCAGTTTTGAAGATGTTGGACCCGAGTTACCTGTGGAGAAAATTCTAGAACTTCCAGTGGTTGAAACCATCATAGAAGATCATTTGGTTCGTGGTGCGATTGACATTCTAGACGTCCGTTTCGGATCGCTTTGGACCTCAATCACACGTGATGACTTTTACGCTTTGGAACCAAACTTTGGTGATCGTTTCGAAGTGACCATCTTTAACAATGATATGTTGGTCTACCAAAACCAAGTTACCTATGGAAAATCTTTTGCGGATGTTCGTATTGGTCAACCAATTATTTATATCAACTCCCTCTATCGTGTGGGACTAGCCATTAACCAAGGGTCTTTTGCCAAGGCCTATAATGTCGGTGTAGGATCTAACTGGCACATTGAAATTAAACGTTTAGGAGATTAAAGTAAAATTATGAAAAATAATTCAATTCGTACAGTAGTTGCGACAGGTATTGGTGCAGCACTCTTTATTATCATTGGTATGTTTGTTAACATTCCTATTTTTGGGAATACTAGCATCCAACTGCAATATGCAGTTCAGGCTCTGTTTTCAGTAATATTTGGCCCCATCACAGGTTTCTTCATGGGCCTCATTGGTCATGCGCTTAAGGATGGTATCCAATACGGAAGTATTTCATGGGCTTGGGTTCTTGCTAGTGGTGTTATAGGTCTTGTCATTGGTCTATTTCGTAAAAAATACGATGCAACAAAAGGGGTTCTGACATTTGGAAATATGATTTGGTTTAACCTCATCCAACTCTTATCTCTTATTATTGCGTATGGTGTTGTGACACCAATCGGTGATAAAATCCAATTTGCGCAAGAATGGTCTTACCTCTATGCTCAAGGTTTTGTTGCTGGATTGGCAAACTTTATTACAATTGCAGTTGGAGGGACGGCTCTACTTGCAATTTACGTCCACTCACGTACACAATCAGGTAGTCTTACTAAAGACTAGAAATAATTTATAGCAGAGTGTGGCTTGTCAAGATTTTTTTGATAAGCCCTCTCTTTTTTAGTAGAAACATGGATAAATACATTAGTTTTAATCAGTTTACATTTCAATATGATGCGCAAGCGGAAGCTACAATCAAAAATATCAGTTTTGATATTGCCAAGGGTGAGAAAGTACTTATCTTAGGCCCGTCTGGTAGTGGAAAATCAACCCTGGCCCAGTGTCTTAATGGTATCATTCCTAACATTAACAAAGGTCAAGCGCAGGGGCAGGTGACTATAGGCGGCCAAGACATTTTCAATCAATCAATCTATGATAGGTCTCAATTGGTATCTACGGTGTTACAGGATCCAGATGGTCAGTTTATTGGATTGACGGTAGCTGAAGATTTGGCCTTTTCCTTGGAAAATGATTGTGTCAATCAAGGTGAGATGAAAGATAAGGTGGCTCTCTGGGCCGAACGTTTGAATTTGAGTTCTCTCTTGGGTCATCGTCCTCAAGATTTATCAGGTGGACAAAAACAACGGGTCAGTCTAGCTGGGGTCTTGATTGATGAGAGTCCGATCCTCTTATTTGATGAGCCGTTGGCAAATTTGGATCCTAAATCGGGCCAAGAAACGATTGCCCTTATTGATAAAATTCACAAGGAAGTAGGAGCCACGACGATTATTATTGAGCATCGTCTGGAAGATGTTCTTTATCGTCCTGTTGACCGTGTTTTATTGGTCAATGATGGGAAACTCCTCTTTAACGGTAGCCCGGATGAGCTTTTATCAACTCCTCTCTTGTTGGATAATGGTATTCGTGAACCCCTCTATGTGACGGTTTTACGTCAGTTGGGATTTAACACAAAAAGTGCAGAGCAACTCAGCCAACTAGAAACTTTGGACCTGTCTGGTTTAAGCTTGCCAGACAGAACGAGAAAGGTTCCATCTGAAAGTCAAACAACTCCTATTTTAGAGGTGGGGAAACTTAAAGTTGGCTACGGAGATAACCTACCTATAATTGAGAACATGTCCTTTAGTCTGAAAAAGGGTGAGCGTCTAGCAATTGTTGGTAAAAACGGAGCTGGTAAGTCAACGCTTGCCAAGGCTTTATGTGGCTTTGTCCCTAGTCACGGCAGGCTGATTTATAAAGGTCAGGATATTAGCCAGGATAGCATCGCTGAGCGTTCGGAACGTATCGGGTTTGTTTTACAAAATCCTAACCAGATGATTAGTCAAGCTATGATTTTTGATGAAGTAGCTTTAGGTTTACGTTTGAGAGGTGTTGACGAGTCAGAAGTTGAAGAGCGTGTTTATGAGGTTTTGAAGACCTGTGGCCTCTATAGTTTTCGTAAATGGCCCATTTCTGCCCTATCATTTGGTCAGAAAAAGCGTGTGACTATAGCTTCTATCTTGGTTTTGAAACCTGAAATCATTATCTTAGATGAGCCAACGGCTGGTCAAGATTACCAAACGTATACGGATATCATGACTTTCCTTGACAGTCTTCAGCAGCAAGGCCATACGATTGTAATGATTACCCACGACATGCAACTTATGTTGGAATACAGTGATCGTTGTTTGGTTGTCGTTGATGGTGCGATTATTGCAGATGATAATCCTGTCGCCATCCTCAATCAGCACGACCTGTTGAAGGCAGCTAATCTGAAACAGACATCACTCTATACCTTGGGTCAGAAATTGTCCTGTGATCCAGTAGACGTGACAGAGTATTATATTGATAAAATTAACAAAGGTGGCCCTTATGTCTAATCGTTTAATTGGTTATCAATCAGGTCAAGGTTTCCTTTATGGATTATCTGGTGCAAGTAAAATGATTTTCTTCATTTTAGTATCAGTTGCTTGTATGGCAACTTACGATCCTAGATTTATATTAGTAATAGGTTTTCTATCTATTTATCTTTTCAAGCGAGCTAATATTCGATGGAAAGATGTTTCATTTGTTGTTGAAATCATTGGAGCCGTTGCCCTCTTTAACTTAGTCATGGTTTATCTTTTCGATCCTAGCTATGGTGAGGAGATTTATGGTACTAAGACCGTATTGGTTGAAGGATGGGGCCGCTTTTATTTAACCAGTCAGGAGATTTTCTATCTTGCTAATCTCTTGCTTAAGTATTTTTCAACGGTTCCTCTTGCCATTCTCTTTCTGATGACTACCCATCCGAGTCAGTTTGCAGCTAGTCTTAATCAGATTGGATTGCCTTATAAATTTGCCTACTCCGTTAGTTTGACATTGCGTTATATTCCAGATGTTCAAGAAGAATTCTTTACGATTCGCAAGGCCCAGGAAGCGCGTGGCTTAGATTTGTCGAAGAAGGCAGGTCTGGTTAAGCGCATTCGTGGGAATCTACAAATTGTTCTTCCATTAATTTTTTCTTCGTTAGAGCGTATTGATACCATATCGACAGCTATGGAATTACGCCGCTTTGGTCGCTATAAAAAACGTACCTGGTATGTTCATAAATCTTTGACTAAGCAAGATTATCTTGTAATCTTATTAGCGTTTCTGCTGTTAGGGATTAGTCTAGGATTGATTTTCCTGAATCAGGGTCGATTTTACAATCCTTGGTTATGATATTAGGGTTAAAGATTGTATGGATTTTTGCAACAATAAAAAACGTTCTAGTCCTGTTCATTGTGAACAAGATTAGAACGTTTTTCTGTTATTTCAAATACCCCAAATAGTCAAATTTTTCTAGTGTTCGATTGTCAGCAACGACTAGGATAGTTCCTTCATTAGGCAGCTGTTTCGTAGGGTCAAAATGAGTGTTTAGTTTTCCATTTTCATCGTTTCTAAAACCAATGACATTGACGTTGTAAGTTTTTCGGAGATTCAAGGTGTGCAAAGATTTTCCTGCCCATTCATGAGGAATCCTAAGCTCGATTAAAGCCACGTCATCCTCTAGATGAAAGACATTTGAAATGTTATAGCGGAGTATGTTGGAAGCCAGTTCTTTTGCCGTACTGCGTTCGGGTGTAATGACGAGGTTGGCTCCCATACCATAGAGAACCTCTTCGTAATTGATGCTTTTAGCTTTAGCAATGATACGTTTAATCCCTAGCTTCTTACAGTGCAAAAGAGCCAATGCTGAAGACTCCAGATGCTCCCCTGTAGCAATAATAACGGTATCACAGCTCTCAATACTAGTTGAGCGAAGAAAATCAATGTCAGTAATATCCCCCACAGCAGCCTTAGTTACCCGATCTGCTAGAGAATCAATGGTTTTAGGATTGTTATCTAAGGCAATGACATCTTGGCCAAAAGTGGAAAGTTCGGTTGCGATGGTTTGTCCAAAAATCCCCAAACCGAGGACGCCAATAATTTGTGTTTTCATGTAGAATCCTTTCAGAATTTTGTTAATGAATTGGTTGCTTTAGCCAACAGAGATGTCAGTTGGTGAGTAGGAAACCTGTTTTTCTTTTTTGGTCATCAAACTCAAGAGAACAGTGATGGGACCGACACGACCAATGAACATGAGAGCCATGATAACGAAGCGCCCTATGGTATTAAGACTAGGAGTCAAATCCATAGACACACCGACTGTGGCAATAGCTGACACACTCTCAAATAGCAAGGCCAGTGGTGAGAGATTTGGATTGGTTTCAAGCAGAATAACATAGCCGACAAAGAGCATTGTTAGGAAAAAGAGTATAACTGTGAATGCTTGCAAAACAGTCTTATTAGATATAATACGATTTCGAAAAACAACGCTCGAGTTACCAGATAGCTCTGACTTAAAAAGTAGGAACATGATGGAGGCAGTTGTCACCTTGATACCACCCGCAGTTCCTCCAGGTCCACCACCGATAATCATCTGAATCATAAAAAGAAGATTTGTGGAGAAATCGGCCTTGGTATAGGAAATCGTTGCGAAGCCAGCAGTACGCATGGTTACAGTTTGAAAGAAACTGACCATAAGTTGCTGCCAAACGTTGAGAGTACCGATTGTCTTAGAGTTATCCATTTCCAGTAGCCAAGCTAACAAGGTTCCCACCAAGAGGATACAAGTTGTACTAATAAGCACAAGACGGCTTTGATTACTAAGGGGTCTACAAGCTAATTTCCAATTCCTTGGACGATCTTTAATATAACGTCGCAATAGTTGAATCAAATCAATCCAGACTGCAAAACCCAAACTTCCAGACATGATGAGACCTGCGACAGCAAGGTTTATTGTTGGATTGGTCGCATAGTCTTGTAGACTGTTAGCTCCTAAGTTATCAAAACCAGCGTTACAAAAAGCTGAGACCGCTAGAAATAGACTGTTAAAAATGCCGTGACCAAGTCCAAAGCGAGGGATAAAATCAGTCATAATCACTAGTGCCGCTAAAGCTTCAATGGAAAAAGTTATTTTATATACCTTGAAAAGATAGGATTTTAAATCTTTTTGATTGTCCCTGCTGAGTGCAGATTGAAGGAGATCTTGATCGCTCAAGCCCAATTTATTTTTAAGGCTATAGGTACTGATAGCAATCAAAGAGACTAGCCCAAGACCCCCGGTCTGCATGAGAAGCATGGAGACAATTTGACCAAAACCATTGTAAGCTTTACTAACAGGAACCACAGAAAGTCCAGTCACACAGACCATTGATACCGTGTTGAAAAGATGGTCTAGATAGTTTGTTTCTGGACTATTAGCATAGTGACTAATGGGAAGACTAAGTAAGATACTTCCCACCAGAATGACAAAGACAAAACTAAGCACAAGTCTTTGAGTGACAGAAAAACGATTAATCAATGAAAACCTCCAAATTTACCATAAGGGGAAACAATAATCCAAGGAATCAAAAACATCCTTGGATGAACGTTATAGTGGCTTCTTATTAGGCATTCCAGCACGACGAGGGTACTTGTTTGGAGTTTCTTTTTTCTTCTCGACAATGGTAATATGACGCCCATCACCATTTGGTAAATGGTAGTTATCGTTGAGAATAGGTTTGGCAAAAAGGAGGTTCAAAGCATTCTTAGCTTCAGCCAATTCTTCATCGGCAGCTGCAGCCTTAAGTGCAATGAGTTGTCCACCAACCTTCAAGAAAGGAATGGTCAATTCTGAGAGAATCTGCAGACGTGCAACAGCACGGGCAGTCACCACATCAAATTGAGCACGGAAGGACTTATCTTGACCAAAATCCTCGGCACGTCCATGATAGAAGTGAACACCGCTAAGTTGCAGCTCATCTGCCAAGAGATTGAGAAAATTGATGCGTTTATTGAGAGAATCAATGATGGTCACTTCAAGCTTAGGACAAAGAATCTTCATAGGGAGACTTGGAAAACCAGCTCCAGCCCCAATATCTAAGAGTCGAATATCTTGATTTTTGATATGTCCTTGCAGAACGGGAGCCAACGAATCATAGAAATGCTTAAGGTAAACATCGTTTTTATCAGTGATTGCCGTAAGATTGATTTTTTCGTTCCATTCTACCAATAGCTCAAAATAGCGTTGAAATTGGTCTTTTTGCTGCTGACTCAGATTGAATCCCTCTTCTTGTAGAGCTTTGTAAAAATCTTCAGGTGTCATTTTTATATTCCTTTTAAATAGTTTCAATGCTCTTATTTTACCATAATTAAGGCCTTTCATCTAACACCAAAAATGAGCGAACATTAGGAGCGAACGTATTTTTCATTATCTTTTAAAGAAGTTCTAAGTTTAAGAAATATGTAATATTTAAGGTGTTATTTTTTCTTAAAAATCTGATATAATACTAATTAAGTCTAAAATCATAATTACTCGCTTAAAAGAAAGTGACAATATAGTTGCTTTAATGAAAGGCGGTTGTGGGGGATTATGGTCTTGTGGATTAAAAATCACTCCCCGTGAGGAAATTTAGTTTGAGGATTGACAATGATTTATCTTTCAGAAGTTAGAAAGTCTCCAGAAGGGCTTGCTTTTAACGAAGCACCTTTACTTTTGGAGTCTATTAAAGAACGCTATAATCAGGTTTTAAATCTTGAACAGATTCAAGCAAGTGGACAGGTAGTCTATGATAATGGTTTGTACCTTTTGGATTATCAATTAGCTTATAATATTACATTACCATCTAGCCGTTCTCTTGAGCCTGTAACGCTTAGTTTTAACTATCCAGTCTCGGAGACCTTTATTCAAGAGGCAGATGCCCTTCTACAAAAGGAATTAGTCGAAGAAAACTTGGTTCTTATCTTGGATGGTGATGCCATTAATCTAGATGAGAGTATATTGGACAATATTCTTCTTAATATTCCTATGAAAGTCTTAACACCAGAAGAAGAGAAAGGTCAAATTTCTCTTTCAGGAAATGACTGGGAAGTCCTGTCGGAAGAGGAATATGCAGCCCTCCAACAAGAGAAAAAAGAGGCAAGTAATCCTTTTGCCCAATTGAATGGTCTATTTGATGAAAATTAATTCAAAAAAATAAACTAAAAATGTTTGACAATTTTAAAACTGTATATTATTATATCATTAGAAGTTAATTTTCAGATTTATTTGCTAAATAAATCGACAGACTTTTAAAGGGAAATAGAAGTCAAAAAAATTTAAGAAAGTGGTAAATACTTATTATGAGCAAACGCATTTTGATTGTTGAAGATGAGAAAAACCTTGCTCGTTTTGTCTCGTTAGAACTTCAACACGAAGGATACGACGTTGTGACAGCAGACAACGGACGTGAAGGACTAGAAATGGCACTTGAGAAAGATTTCGATCTTATTCTCTTGGATCTTATGTTACCTGAGATGGACGGTTTTGAAGTAACTCGTCGTCTCCAACAGGAAAAAGATACTTATATTATGATGATGACAGCTCGCGACTCAATCATGGACATCGTTGCCGGATTGGATCGTGGTGCTGATGACTATATTGTAAAACCATTTGCGATTGAAGAACTTTTGGCACGTATTCGTGCGACCTTCCGTCGTCAAGATATTGAAGCTGCTAAGAATGCACCAGCTAAAGCGTCAACTTACCGTGACTTGAAATTAGATGTTCAAAACCGTACAGTTGTACGTGGTGATGAAGCTATCCCATTGACAAAACGTGAGTTTGATTTGTTGAACACACTTTTGAGCAATATGAACCAAGTGATGACCCGTGAAGAACTTTTACTTCAAGTTTGGAAATATGATGATGCTATCGAAACAAACGTTGTAGACGTTTATATTCGTTACTTGCGTGGAAAAATTGATGTTCCAGGCAAAGAATCATATATTCAAACGGTACGAGGCATGGGTTATGTTATTCGTGAAAAATGAGTAAATTACAAGATAAATTATTCGGTAAAGTAACCATTAGAAAAAAGTTGACCATGACAACTGCTGTGGTCTTCTTTCTTGTATTATCGATGTTCACCCTCGTTGTTGTTTTTTCAGCAAATACGCTTCTTTTACAACGTGAACGTCAAAATGTAAATGCTACCATCTCAAAGGTTGTTACATACATTGAAAAAGACTGGGATTCTGATGAAGAATTAAGTCCAGAACCGCTCTTAGCTGCCCTTTATTCGCCTAAAAATATCTATGCATCAATTATTAATGGCGTGCTTTCTGAAAAGCATTCTCTAGATGGCCAAGTTGCGATTTCTAATAAACTCTATTCAAATCAGTCAGTCTTTGTTTATGACAAAAAAGGAACGTTTATCTTTACCTCTGAGGAGAATACAGATTCTCCACCAGGCATGTCTGAGGTTAACAAACTAAAGTCAGTGTCTTATAAGGGAAAACGTGGCTTCTTGCTAGAGGTTCCGATTTATGGTAAAGATAAAAAGACAATAGTTGGTTATGCCCAAATCTTCCATGATTTGGAATTCTATTATGCCCTCAAAGAGCGTCTGATTTTCTTATTGATTTTCCTTGAAGTAGGGATGACGGTCTTGGTCATCGCAGCGACTGTCGTTGTCTTGACATCTATTCTTCGTCCGATGAGACAGTTGCACGAGACTATGGGGGTTATTACCGATTCACCAAGTGATTTGGAGCTCCGTTCTAAGATTGAAAGTCATGATGAAATTGGTGATCTGGCGGTTAACTTTAACCGTATGATGGATAAAATCCAAGAGAATAATCAGATGCAGATGCGCTTCTTGAGTGACGTGAGTCACGAGTTGCGTACTCCGATTGCCGTTATCAAGGGACATATGGACCTCTTGCAACGTTGGGGTAAAAATGACCCTGAGATTTTGGAAGAAAGTCTGGAGGCTGCAAGCCATGAGGCCAACCGTATGACCATTATGATCAATGATATGTTGGATTCTATCCGAGTTAAGGGATCCTTTGAGAATCACAGAAATGACACTTGTGATTTGAATTCTTCAATTCGTACGGTTATTGGGAACTTCCGTGTTTTGCATGAAGATTACCAATTCTATCTCAATGATTTTGAAAGTTCTGAGCGTCCAGCACAGATTTACAGCCAACACTTTGAACAGGCTATCACAATTTTGATTGATAATGCCGTCAAGTATTCACCTGTTGACAAGGAAATCCAGGTAACAATTAAAGCTCTGGAAAATGAAATGTTGGTACAGGTACAAGATAATGGTGAAGGAATTTCTAAAGAGGACATCGAACATATCTTTGAGCGCTTCTACCGTTCAGACAAGGCACGTAATCGTACTACAACTCAATCTGGTGTGGGTATTGGTTTATCAATCCTTTACCAAATTGTGGAAGCTTACCGATGCCGTATTGAAGTTAGTTCTGAATTGGGTGTCGGTACACGTTTCGACCTCTATATTCCTTTTGCAGGGGCAGAAACTACGTCACCACAACTTGAACTTTAAGTAAGAAAAAATGAGTGCTATAGCGACTCTCTTCATAAGCATGTCCTAGCTTAGGGCGTGCTTTTTACGTGCTTTTATGGTAAAATAGAGTACCGAATTTCGAAGATTGGTGGTGAAATGCATGCGTTGTCCAAAATGTCAACATAATAAATCTAGTGTTATCGATAGCCGTCAGGCAGAGGATGGAAATACCATTCGTCGTCGTCGGGAGTGTGATACGTGTCACACTCGTTTTACAACATTTGAGCGTGTGGAGGAAGTTCCACTTTTAGTTGTCAAAAAAGACGGTACGCGTGAACAATTCTCTCGTGATAAGATTTTCAATGGTATCCTGATGAGTGCACAAAAACGCCCAGTTTCTAGTGAGGATATTGAAAATGCTATCACTCGGATTGAGCAAAACATTCGCCGCAACCATGATGGAGAGGTTGATAGCGAGGTTATTGGGAATTTAGTCATGAAAGAACTCGCTGACCTTGATGAAATTACCTATGTCCGTTTTGCCAGTGTTTACCGTTCTTTCAAAGATGTTGATGAAATTGAAGAGTTACTTCAAGAAATCACCAAGACAGTACGTGCGAAAAAAGAGTCTAAAAAATGAGACCTATTGAAGAATTTGTCTATGTTGGCAATCAGGTTATCGTTCCCGATCAGGCAAGTTTAATGCGTTGCTACTACCCCATTATTGGGAGTGAGGGTTACGCTCTTTACCAGTATTTTGTGGCTTTCTATGACAATGGAAATCACCGTCATAAGTTTGCGGCTATTTTGAATCACCTCAATTTTGGCATGCAGCCCCTCAAGGAGGCTCTGGCCGTCCTGACAGCGGTGGATCTTTTAGCCTTCTACCAATCACCCCAAGGAATTTATGTTGTTGAGCTTAAGTCTCCTTTATCCATTGAGCAATTCCTCAAGCATGCGGTTTACAGCTCGCTTTTGGAACAAAAAATTAGCGAACCATCAGTAAATGCTTTAAAACCAGCAAGTCTACACGGTTTGCAAGATTTATCCAAACGTTTTTCAGATGTCTTTACAGATGAGCGTTTGGCTCAGAAGACCGTGTCAGACATCAAGCCTAAGAATTCGTTTGATTTAACTAGCTTCAGAAATCGGATGCAGGCCGATGGTCTTGTCTTTACAGATGAAAAGACAGATGTGACCGAAATCTATAAATTGTCTGAGATTCATCATATGAATTGGTATGATACCTATCTCTTGGCTAAAAAAACAGCTGTAAACCATCAGATTATTGTCAAGCGTATGCAGGTGCAATTAGAGCAGGCACAAGCTCAAAAATTGGGTGGTGACTCTGCTTTGACGGAGACTGAAGAAAAGGTTCTTAAGGCGGTTAGGTCTGAAAAACCTATAGATTATCTACAAGGTGCCAAGGGTCCTGGTGGTGCTGTGACTAATTCTGAGAAGAAGATTCTCACAGACTTGGCACAAAGAGGCTTTATGGATGAGGTCATCAATCTCATGGTTGCCTATAGTTTGGGTAGGACACATTCAACCAATGTGAATAGAGAGTATATTTCTAAACTTGCTAATGATTTTGCCTTTAAGAAAATCATCAGTGCTGAACAAGGGCTTTTAGCTTTGCGTAGTGGTTACGATAAGAAATCAAAGCAAACTAAGGCTGATGCTAAGAAAAAAACAAATGTGCCGAGCTGGAGTGATCCTAATTATGACAACCAGACCAGCCAGGCTGATCAAGCCAAATTGGACGAAATTAGACGTCGTGCTTTGGCTAAACTAGAAAAAGGAAAGGAGTAGCCCATGGAAAGAGTTGGACAAACCCTCAACCGAACGGGTCATTATGGGTCTGTTGATGCAATAGATTTAACCAAGCAAATCTTGGCAGATCCAAGAGTGGCACGTTTTATTCAAGAGCATGGCTTAAGTCAGGATGAAATCAAACGTAGTCTCCCTAAGTTTAATCAATTCTTGGTGGAATGCCGTAAGGTCAAAGAAGGTGATGTCTCCTACATTGCCAAGGGGTATGAGCCAATTCTAACCATGAATGAGGGCTACGCCGATGTGACTTATAAGGAGACACGTCAGCTCAAAGAGCAGCAGGAGCAACAGGCTATTGCCAATCGGATTAACTTGGTAAGTCTCCCTCAATCTTATCGTAAGATTACTTTTGCGGATATCGCTTTAGACGATGTGGCTCGTGTTGATACCTATGAGAGTCTTGTAGAGTTTGTGGCTGATTATCCAAGTCCAGATCAAAAGGGTCTCTACCTCTATGGTGACATGGGAGTTGGAAAGTCCTTTATGTTGGCTGCCATGGCTCATGAACTTTCAGAGACCAAGAAGGTTGCTACGACCATTATCCACTACCCATCCTTTACCATTGATGTTAAGAATGGTATTAAAGATGGTTCTGTTAAGGAACAAATTGATGCTGTAAAAGAAGCAGAAGTCTTGGTTTTAGATGATATTGGTGCAGAGCAGTTCTCTTCTTGGATTAGAGACGATGTTTTGCAGGTCATCCTCCAGTACCGCATGATTGAGGAGCTACCGACCTTCTTCACGTCTAACTATAGCTTTGCGGACTTAGAAGCTAAGCTATCCAATGGACGTCAGGGAGACGAAACATGGCAGGCTAAACGTGTCATGGAGCGAATCCGTTTTCTAGCCAAAGAGGTTCACTTGAGAGGCGTTAACCGTCGTTAAGTTGGCCCCAATAAATGATAAAAAAATGATTGATTTTGCTTTCCTTGTGGAAGGTAAGGTTGCTAAACGAAGAAAGGAATCCCTGTTTTAACTAGGGACTTAAACATATGACATTACCTACAGTTGCTATCGTGGGTCGCCCCAATGTTGGGAAGTCGACCCTATTTAACCGAATTGCGGGTGAACGTATCTCTATCGTCGAAGACGTCGAGGGGGTAACACGTGACCGTATTTATACTTCTGCTGAATGGCTTAACCGTCAGTTTAGCTTGATTGATACGGGTGGTATTGATGATGTTGATGCCCCATTCATGGAGCAAATCAAGCACCAAGCTGATATTGCCATGACCGAAGCAGACGTTATTGTCTTTGTTGTTTCAGGCAAGGAAGGCGTAACAGATGCGGATGAATACGTTGCTCGTATTCTCTATAAGACTCATAAGCCAGTTATCCTAGCCGTCAATAAAGTGGATAACCCTGAAATGCGTGCAGATATCTATGATTTCTATTCTTTGGGGCTTGGCGATCCCTATCCTGTTTCATCTGTTCATGGTATCGGAACGGGGGACGTTCTCGACGCTATCGTTGAAAATCTCCCAACAGAGATTGAAGAAGAAAATCCAGACATCATTCGTTTCAGTTTGATTGGGCGTCCAAATGTCGGAAAATCAAGTTTGATTAACGCCATTTTGGGCGAGGACCGTGTGATTGCCAGCCCAATTGCTGGTACGACTCGCGATGCCATTGATACAAACTTTGTGGACAGTGAAGGTCAAGAGTATACCATGATTGACACCGCTGGTATGCGTAAATCTGGTAAGGTTTATGAAAATACAGAGAAATACTCTGTCATGCGTTCTATGCGTGCCATTGACCGTTCTGATATTGTTCTTATGGTTATCAATGCAGAAGAAGGTATCCGTGAGTATGACAAGCGCATTGCTGGTTTCGCCCATGAAGCTGGTAAAGGGATTATCATCGTAGTTAACAAATGGGATACTATTAAGAAAGACAATCATACCGTTGCTAACTGGGAAGCAGATATCCGTGACCAGTTCCAATTCTTGAGCTATGCACCAATTATCTTTGTATCGGCTGAGACCAAACAACGTCTTAACAAGTTGCCAGAGATGGTTAAACGCATCAGTGAAAGTCAAAACCGTCGTATTTCATCGGCTGTCTTGAATGATGTTATCATGGATGCCATTGCCATCAACCCAACACCAACTGACAAAGGAAAACGCCTTAAGATTTTCTACGGCACACAAGTTTCGGTTAAACCACCAACATTTGTTATCTTTGTCAATGAAGAAGAACTGATGCACTTCTCTTATATGCGTTTCTTGGAAAATCAAATTCGTCAGGCCTTTGGTTTTGAAGGAACACCAATCCACTTGATTGCTCGTAAACGTAAATAAAAAAGAGACCAACCAGAATAGAATCGTTATGGGTTGGTCTTTTAGTATTTTAAGGAGAAAATGATGTTAGAAAATATTAAAGCTTATTTATCTAAACAAGGGGTTAAGTATATCAAACCTGAAAAAGCGGGTCAACATCAAGAAGAAATGGAAGTGCTCAAGGCACTTGGCCAAGCAGCTCGTAAGGAAATGCAGGTCTTATCAAAAGTTTTAGAGGAGCGTTTGGCACCCTTTAAGATGGATCGTGTCAGTAATTGGGCCAATCAGGCACAAATATGTCGCCCACACTTTTGGTGCTATTATAGGGCCCCTGAGGACAGTTTAGACGATGTTGCCATGGCGATTCGCCTTTATGGTCAGCCTAAAAAATGGGGGATTTCAGTTGAAGTTAGCTTTGTCGAACGGAAAAAATCAGACACCACTCTAGCTAAGCAACATAAGGTCCTAGACTTACCTATTGCCCCCTCTCTATACTATTTTGCCCAGGAAGATGGTGTCAGTCATCGTGTAGAAGGAACTGAAGAGAATCGTCAGATGCTTAAAGCAGCAGTTAGAGATGGTCGTGTTCGTAAGGTATTGGTTAAATATGATGTACCTGTGACGAGTAGCTTGACTGAGGCTGACTTGATAGATCAACTAATGGAAGGCTTTCAACTATTAATGCCCTATTATGATAGTTGTCATGACACAAATGATTTATTGTAGTAATAGTGTAATCGAAGAGAATACATACACAAGGCTTACTGCTTTGAATGAGAATTTTAAATTAGCCCCCAAAGGTATTGCTTTCTTAATATCAGCCCCACAAGATTGACTTGGGTTCTCCCGAGTCGGAAAGTGGACGAAAAGCTCAGTTCACAGCTGCATCATTGGTTTAAAGTAAAATAAAAACGAGGTTGGAACGATTGTTCCAGCCTCGTTTATTCGTTTATTTATTTTGGTGCAATAACTTCAGCACCACCCATGTAAGGACGAAGAACTTCAGGGATAGTTACTGAACCATCTTCGTTTTGGTAGTTTTCAAGGATAGCGGCTACTGTACGTCCAACAGCAAGTCCTGAACCGTTAAGAGTGTGAAGAAGTTTTACCTTACCATCAGCTTCGTCACGATAGCGGATTTGTGCACGACGGGCTTGGAAATCTTCTGTGTTTGAACATGAAGAAATTTCGCGGTAAGTGTTTTGTGCTGGAATCCAAACTTCCAAATCGTAAGTTTTGGCAGCTGAGAATCCCATATCGCCAGTACACAAAGTGATGACACGGTATGGCAAGTTAAGTTTTTGAAGAATATTTTCAGCGTTAACTACCATTTTTTCCAATTCATCGTATGAGCTTTCTGGTTTTGAGAATTTGACCATTTCAACCTTGTGGAATTGGTGAAGACGGATTAATCCACGTGTATCACGACCAGCTGAACCAGCTTCTGAACGGAATGAAGGGCTCATGGCTGTGAAGTAGATTGGTAATTCTTTTCCGTCAAGAATTTCCCCACGGTAGTAGTTGGTCAAAGGAACTTCAGCTGTTGGGATAAGGACGTAGTCAGTACCGTCAAGCTCGAAAGTGTCCTCTTTGAATTTTGGATATTGACCAGTACCAAACATTGAGTCGTGGTTAACCATGTAAGGTGTAATCATTTCAGTATAGCCTTCTTTAGCGTGTTCATCCAACATGAAGTTGTAGATTGCACGTTCCAATTTTGCTCCCAAGCCTTTGTAGAAGAGGAAGCGAGAACCAGTGACCTTAGCACCACGTTCCCAATCAAGAATACCAAGGTCTTCACCAAGATCCCAGTGAGGTTTAATCTCAAAATCAAAGTCACGAGGTGTTCCCCAACGGCGAACTTCTACATTTTCATCTTCGTCAGCACCAACTGGTACAGTCTCGTGTGGTGTGTTTGGAAGTGTCACAACGATACTGTTAAGTTTTTCATCGATAGCAGCAAGTTCAGCATCAATTTCTTTGATTTCGGCAGAAACTTTTTGCATGGCTGAAATTTGCTCTGAGGCGTCTTCTTTATTACGTTTTGCTTGAGCAATACCGTCTGAGGCA
This sequence comes from Streptococcus sp. SV2, assembly GCF_030440175.1. Classification (NCBI taxonomy): domain Bacteria; kingdom Bacillati; phylum Bacillota; class Bacilli; order Lactobacillales; family Streptococcaceae; genus Streptococcus; species Streptococcus sp. SV2. Next base: position 47,459 of record NZ_JAQFJQ010000002.1, on the reverse strand, counting down.
ACGTTACGTTGAGCTTTGAGTTCTTCAGATTTGATAAGAAGTTCACGACGTTTGACATCAAGTTCTTTTAGTTCATTTAAAGTTTCAGCAGCGACACCACGTGTAGCCAATTTTTCAGCAAGGGCATCGAAGTCGTTACGAATACGTTTTACATCTAACATAGGTTCCTCCAAAAAATAAAACACCCCAGTGAAACTGTTGGAGTGACATGAGCCACGGTTCCATCCAACTTCACAGGAGTGCACTTGTTTATGTCTTTAATTAAATGAAACGGTAGAATTTCGTAGGTTAACCCTACCTGCTCGCAGCAACCGCAGGCTTTCTGGAAAGGTCTAGCTATTACTTATCCGTCCCTAACATTATACAAAAATTATGATTTTTTGGCAAATAAACCTTTGAAACGAGCGCCAATAGTCTGAAGAAGAGTTGGTAATTTGACGACCTTGTCATTTCCTAAGTGTTCCCTTGCAATCTTTAGAATCTTTCCAGAGTCCTTAGAAGCAAAGAGAAATTTGCTCTTGTCAGTTAAGATTTCAAAATGACGACTGATTCTCTTTCCTGACACATTAGCACCAATTTGAGTGATGCTGGTCCAAGGAATTTGAATGTATTGTTCAACATTAATATCAGGATAGAATTCAATAGCCACATCGCCAATTAGAAACTTCCCCACCTTACCTCCGATGGCCATGTAGGAGACGCCTGTTGTATGCAATTCAACTGTTTTGTTTAATGATTGTGCCATATTTTTCTCGCTTTTTGATAGTAATATCCTTATTATAGCATAAGAAAAGAGTTTAGCTCGGCTAAACTCTTACTCTTTTTGTTACATAATTTTGAAGAAGCTTGCAATAATACCAACTACAAAGAGTCCGATAATGATTGTGATTGGTGAAACTTTCTTCTTAAGCAACCACATACATGCAAACGTAAGGAGAAGTCCCATCAAACCTGGAATCAAAGAATCCAATTGTTTTTGTAGGGTATCGACTTGAATCTTATCAAAGCTGAGTTTATCGTTGACTTGACCAAGGATAGTTTTAAGTTGGTCACCAGAAACATTTCCTTTTGGCCATACAATGTAAGCACCTTTAGAAAGTACCTTACCAGGAAGATTTACGATGAAGTTGATTGAAACCCAACGTTCAACCAAGACGGCAAGGATGAACATACCGAGGATTGAAGCCCCTTTAGTAATATCTTTCAAGATACCACCAGACATGTCTTTAGTAATTTCTGAACCTGCTTTGTAGCCAAGTTCTTGAGTATACCACAAGAAGGCCATACGAATAATATTCCAACCGATGAAGAAAATAAGTGGACCAGCAATGTTACCAGATGCAGCAAGAGAAGCACCAAGTGCCCCAAGGATAGGACGGATTGTGAACCAGAAGACTGGGTCACCGATACCAGCAAGAGGTCCCATCATACCAATCTTAACCCCTTGAACAGCAGCATCTTCGATAGGAGTACCATTAGCTTTTTCTTCTTCAAGAGCTAGGGTAACACCCATGATAGGAGCGGCAACATAAGGGTGAGTATTAAAGAATTCCAAGTGGCGTTTTAAGGCAGCAGCTTGATCTTCTTTCTTTGAGTAGAGTTTTTTAATAGCAGGAATGAGTGAGTAAGCCCAACCCAAGTTTTGCATACGTTCGTAGTTCCATGAACCTTGCAAGAATTGTGAGCGCCACCAAACTTTTTGACGATCTGATTTGGATAATTGAATTTTTTCAGCCATGAGAGCACTCCTTCCTAGTAGTCTTCTAAAATATCGCCGATAGGGTCGCCAGAACCAGAAGCAGTTCCACCACCACCGTTACCGCCACCTTGTTTAGAAAGGTTGAGGTAAACGAAGGCGATAGCGACACCGATTGCACCAAGAGCAATAAGAGTCAATTGACTAATAGCTGCAAGTGCAAAACCAATGGCGAAGAATGGCCAAACTTCACGAGTTGCCATCATGTTGATAACCATGGCATAACCAACGGCTACAACCATTCCACCACCGACAACCATACCATGGTTGAGCCAGTCAGGCATCAAGCCAAGGGCATGTTGAACAGATTGAGCTGGGATAGCAAGAAGAAGTGCAGCAGGAACAGCAATACGCAAACCTTGAAGAACAAGAGCTAGGTAGTGAGCACGTTCAACACCTGCGATATTTCCGTTTTCTGCAGCCTTATCAGCAGTGTGAACAAGGGCAACAGAAGCTGTACGAACAAGCATCGTTAAGAAGAGACCAGCAACTGCAAGTGGGATAGCTGTTGCAGTCGCAACCCCGATACCTTCAGTTGTGAAGTTACCACCTTTAACCAAAATAATGGCAGCAGCAACAGATGCAAGGGCAGCGTCAGGAGCTACGGCAGCACCGATATTGGCCCAGGCAAGGGCAATCATTTGAAGGGAACCACCAAGCATGATACCTGCAGTGAGGTTACCTGTAGCAGCACCAATAAGAGTACAAGCAACAAGTGGTTGGTGGAATTGGAATTGGTCAAGGATACCTTCAAGACCAGCAAGGAAGGCAACAACTACGACCAAAATAGCAGAAATAATTGACATATCTGACATGGTTATAATTCCTTTTCTATTGAGTTGTGATTAGCTGAGCAAGTCAACTAATGTATCCGAATGAAGATTATTGAACGTTTGCTTTTTTGATAAGGTCAAACAAGTCTTTCTTAGAATCGTTTGGAACCTTACGAACGTCAAATGCTACGCCAAGGTCACGCAATTTTTCAAAACATGCAACATCGTCTTTGTCCATTGACAAAACGTTGTTAACCATTGTTTTACCAGTTGAGTGAGCCATAGAACCAATGTTAAGTTCTTTGATTGGCACGCCACCTTCGACAGCACGAAGGGCATCTTGAACAGTTTCGAACAAGATAAGAGCGTGTGTGTTACCAAAGCGAGGATCTTTAGAAGCATCAATCAATTTTTGAATTGGAACCACGTTAGCTTTAACGCCATTTGGTGCTGCTTGTTTAATCAATTCCTTACGCAATTCGTCTTTAGCAACATCGTCTGATGCTACAATGATACGGTCTGCTTTAGATGCAGGGGTCCAGTTAGTTGCAACCTGACCATGCAAAAGACGTGTATCCAAACGTGCCAAGTTAATCTTGAGCTTACCATCTCCAATAACTGTCCCTTCTGGGATAGCTCCTTGAGGTGCTGCAGCTTCTTGAGGTGCAGCTGTTGTTTCTTCCACAGGATTAAGTTCCTCTGGAAGTGCTTTAATACCACCCTTAGCTTCCTTGATGATATTACCAGCAACTTGCTCTGCAGTAGCGTTAGCATCTATCATACGTTCTGTGTATGCTTGGATAAGCATTGGCAAGTTAAGACCTGTGATGATGGCAATCTTACGATCTGGATTTTCCCCAGCAATACGGCTGGCTTGGTTAAATGGTGATCCACTCCAAAGGTCAGCCAAAACAAGAATTTCATCATCAGCATCGAATTGTGCGATGGCATCGTTGAAGTGGCCGTAAAGGTCGTCAGGACCTTCACTTGGCATAAAGGTAACGACTTGAACCTTCTCTTGGTCTCCAAAAATCATAGATCCTGATTGGTGGATTCCCTCAGCGAACTTACCATGGCTGGCGATAATAATACCGATACCCATTCGTGTTCTCCTCCTTTAAAATATTTTTTCCTAGGCTTAAAAAGACTATCTCCGATTTTTATCAAGACGCTAAAAAAAGCGTCTCTCAATCTTTTTAAACATAAGAAATCAAGAACAATTATATTGTAAAACGCTTTCACGTAAATGTCAATAGCTAGTGAGATAAAATTTCAAAATAAGTCAATTTCTTTCAAAAATGAGCAAAATATTATAAAAAGATTGCCCAACCATTAGATTGGACAATCTTTTTATAATATTCGGAGATTATTTCTTTTTGACAATGAGTCGGAAAAGATTCTTAAAGCCTTGTTTGAGAACAACGATGAAGCTAGGTGCTTTTCTTAAACTTTCTCGAGGAATTCTTTTTTGAATTTCTTTCAAAGTTATTCGGCTTTTTCGACTGGCAAAACGGAAACGTCCATTTTGCTTAGTACGGATTTCAAAGCGTGGGATGAACTTACCACCGAAGTAGACATCGGCAATCACATAAGTGACTTCATCCCAAGGAATTTGAACGTAGTCTTGTAACTTCGTATCATTGTAAAATTCGAAGGCCTTATCACCGACCATGATATTTCCGTAAATAGGTCCTTCACGAAACCAAGTTCCCTTAGTTGTGTGAGCCATTTCGGTATTGAGCGATTTAACCATACCTTGCTCCGATTAGAGTAGACCAATAATGTGGAGCACAATAGCAAGGACAAAGATACCTAAGATGATAACGATTGGAGAAACTTTTCTCTTAAGAAGGTACATGCAGAGGAAAGTCAAACCAAGGGCAGCAAGACCAGGAATCAATTGGTTCAAGTTATCTTGCAAGGTTGTCACTTTGTTAACGTCAAGAGAGCGACCAGCAGCTTGTTGATGGAAGGCTTCTTTAACACCGGCAATACCTTTTGGAAGTTTATCCCAATCGATATAAGCTCCTTCTTGTTGTTTAACAGTAGAGACAACTGGTGTGAAGGTAATGCTTACCCAACGTTGGATAAGAGAACCGATAACGAACATCCCCATCATTGATGCGCCACGAGTTACTTGTTGAAGAAGGTTACCAGATACGTCGTCTGTAATCGCAGCACCAGCTCTATAACCAAACTCTTGAGTGTACCATTTAACGGCAGCGACCATAGCATTCCAAAGTACGAAGAAGACGATAGGTCCCAAGATGTTACCTGAAACAGCCAAACCTGCTCCTAATGAAAGGAAGATTGGGCGAAGGGTAAACCAGAAGAGAGGGTCACCGGCACCTGCAAGAGGCCCCATCATACCAACCTTAACCCCTGAGATAGCGGCATCATCGATGTCCGCCCCGTTAGCACGTTCTTCTTCCAAGGCAAGTGTAACCCCAAAGATTGGGTTAGCCATGAATGGTTGTGTATTGAAGAATTCCAAGTGGCGTTTAAGAGCCGCAGCTCGGTCTTCTTTTGATTGATAAAGTTTTTTGATTGCAGGAATAAGGGTGTAAGCCACACCACCATTTTGCATACGTTCATAGTTGAATGAAGCTAAAAGGAAGTATGAGCGCAAGAAAGCTTTGAAACGATCTGCTTTTGTTAATTTAATTTTTGAATCAGCCATTTTCTTTCCTCCTAATTAAAAGTCTTCCAGAATTTCACCGAGGGGATCACCTGATCCTCCATCATTTGAAGAACCATTTGAACCACTAGCTTCAAGTGCAAGGTACATAACGGCAAGACAGAGGCCGATGATACCCAAGCTAATCAAGGTCAATTCTTTGAGGGCAGCCAAAGCAAAACCAAGGAAGAAGAATGGCCAAACTTCGCGACTAGACATCATGTTGATAACCATGGCATAACCAACGGCTACAACCATACCACCACCGATTGTCATACCTGATGTTAACCATTCAGGCATAGATTCAAGACCAGATTGTACAAGGTGTGCAGGAATCAATAGCAAGAGGAGGGCAGGGATAGCAACACGGAGACCTTGGAGGGACATACCGATAAAGTGCCATCTTTCAATACCAGCGATATCAGCATCTTCAGCACGACTATCCATAATGTGAGCGATGAAGACAGTTGCAGTACGGACAAACATTGTCAAGGCAAGACCGGCAACAGCCAAAGGAACCGCAAGGGCGATGGCTGGACCAATTCCTTTAGCTCCTTGACCACCCAAGATAAGGATGATTGTAGAAGCTACAGCGGCAAGTGAGGCATCTGGTGCCATGGCAGCACCAACGTTTGCCCATCCCATAGTGATCAATTGTAAGCTACCACCCAACATTACGCCGAGTTCGAGATGACCAGTAACAAGACCGATAAGGGAACAAGCCACAACTGGCTGGTATGTTTCGATTTGGTCGTTAACTGAGCTACAACCGATGATGAAAGCAACAATTACGACTAAAATAATTTGTACTAAACTCATTTATGCATCCTCCAAAATTATTTCTTCTCTGCTAATTTAGTTTCAGCTGACTTAATCAAGGCATCAACGTTTGCTGGGCTATCACTTGGTACCCCACGAACGTCAAATTTGACACCCAATGATTGCAACTCTTTGATAGCATCCACATCTGTTTGGTCAAATGAAAGAGCTTTAGTAACGTTGACTTTTCCTTCTTTATAAGCTGAAGAACCAAGGTTGATTTCTTTAATATCAACACCTGCTTTAACAGCAGCAAGAGCATCTTCAACAGATTCAAAGAGAAGCATAGCACGTGTATCTCCAAAACGTGGGTCATTGTTTGCTTTAACCATATTTTTAATTGGGATAACGTGAACTTGAACACCAGATGGAGCGGCTTGTTTAATCATGTTTGTACGAAGTTTATCATGACAAACAGTGTCTGAAACAACGATGATACGGTCTGGGTGAGTTGAGTGAGTCCAACCAGTCGCAACCTGACCGTGGAGGAGACGTGTGTCAACACGAGCCAAAACGTATTTGATTTTTCCATCACCAAGTACTGTTCCTTCAGGAATGGTACCCTTAGGAATAGAAGGTTTAGCGTCTGCTGGTTTAGTGTCTTCTTCAGGAATAAGGCCTTCTGGAAGGACTTTAACGCCTTCTTTTGTTTCCTTATAAATGTTAGCGACAATCTCTTCAACCCCAGCATCAGGAGCTACCATACGTTCCGTATATGCTTGGATAAGCATTGGCAAGTTGAGTCCTGTCACGATAACCATCTTGCGATCAGGATTTTCTTCCTTGATACGGCTTGCCTGGTTAAATGGTGATCCAGACCAAAGGTCTGCAAGGACAAGAATTTCGTCGTCAGCGTCAAATTGAGCGATGGCATCTTTGAAGTGAGCGTACAAGTCGTCTGGACCTTCATTTGGCATGAAAGTAACCACTTGAACTTTCTCTTGTTCACCAAAAATCATAGAACCTGATTGGTGAATACCTTCAGCGAATTTACCATGGCTAGCAATAATAATACCGATACCCATTAGTGTTCTTCCTCCTTTTATATATTGCTTCTTAGGAATAGAAAAATGATTATTGGTATTATCATTCATGATATGAAAATGACAACAATATTTTTTTAGTCCCTCGAAAATTAGAACAATCTAATTGTAAAACGTTATCATAGATTTGTCAATGGTTTTCGTAACAAAAGTGTCATAAAATTGAAAAAAATATCAAATTATCGCAAATATACTTTCTTTTCAGACAAAAGGATTTGGATATAGTTTTTAGCTATATCTAAATAGAGAAAATGGGATTGAGAAAAAATGAGATAAATGCTTGTAATAGCTAGTGTTGGCTGCTATAATTTCTTCAATTAACTATTTAAGGTTAAATCTATAAGAAAAGAGGACCTCCTTATGTCAGATTTACTAAGTATTTATAATGAATTGCAATCTAAGAAATGGGTTGACTTGACCCACAAAATTAATGCGGAAAGTCCACATTTCCCAGCCCTCCCTGCTTTGAAACAAGAAGATCTTTTCACATTAAAAGATGGTTTCCATGTTCAAAAATTTACAGTAGTTGGTCAATACGGAACGCATATTGATGCACCGATTCACTTTGTAGAAGGTGGTCGTTGGTTGGATGAGATTGCCCTCAAAGATCTTCTTTTACCACTCTATGTTATCGACAAGTCTAAAGAAGTTGCTGCGAGTCCAAACTTTGTCTTGAGCAAACAAGATATCTTAGACTTTGAAGCAGAACATGGACGAATTGTTGAAGGGGCCTTTGTCGCTTTTCGTAGTGATTGGTCGAAGCGTTGGCCAGATCAAGATGCTATGCGCAACCTTGATGAAAATGGGGTTCAGCAAAGTCCAGGTTGGAGCCGCGAAGCTCTAGAATTCTTGATTCATGAACGCCATGTTAAGGCTGTCGGTCATGAGACTTTTGATACAGATGCTGGTATTCCAGCAGCAGAACATGGCTTGGTTAACGAATACTACCTCTTGGAACAAAACATTTATCAGGTAGAAGTCTTGAACCAATTGGATCAAGTTCCAGCCGTTGGTGCTTTGATTTCAATTGCATTTCCTCACTGGGACAAGGCGACAGGTTCCCCAGTGCGTGCAGTGGCTATTTTACCTTAATCAGAACAAAAGACACCGAAGAAATTTTCAGTGTCTTTTCTTGTTTATAAAAAGAGTTCTTGAAGTTTGCGAGCAACGCCATCCTCTTCATTAGTCCACTCAATTTGTTCGTTAGCGTGGGGAAGAAGGACAGAGCTAGCATTCTTCATGGCATAACCAGTTTTAGCAAGTTCCAACATCTCTGTGTCATTGTGTTCGTCACCAAAAGCAATCAAATCATCCGTTGATTTACGCATGGCCTTAAGTAAGTAGTTCAGGGCGTAGGCCTTGTTAATACCTTTAGGCGAAAATTCCAAAATATTAAGCGGGCCACCCCAAGAATCAACTTCAATTTCTTCCTTGAAGTCTTTCTTGATATCATCGGCTAGCTGGTACTTATCTTCGTGACGAGTTTGCATAAGAAGAGCATTTGGGTTGCGCGTGATTTTAGTTGGTTCTAAACGCATAGCCTCAATAATTTTATCAACACCAAAGAGTTGTGGTTGAATACGCTCTGGGTGATTCATAGTGATATAGAAGTGTTTTCGATATTCACTAGCCAGAAAATCCATCTCTAATTCATCATGGCGTTGTAAGAGGCTAATCAGATATTTCTTATCTAATTTAACCGAATGCTCATAAGCCCAGTCTTGGTCTGGAAGATTGGTCAAAGAGCCGTTGAAGGTGATGAGTGGTGTTTCTAACCCTAGTGTTTTGTAATGGTCAATAGCCATACGATAAGGACGACCTGTAGCAATAACGACTTGGTGTCCTTTGTTTTGTACGTCTTTAATCGTTTTTTGTGTAAATTCTGAAATAGTTCCATCTGGGCGTAATAACGTTCCATCAAGATCTAGTGCAATCAATTTTTTTGTCATGTTCCTATTATAGCAAAAATCTGTCCTTTGTTGGTGATTAAGAAAGAGCTTTCTAAGAACGTTCGGTTTTTCATAAGAAAAGTCTCAGGAAATAAACCTTGCACCGTCAAATGATTTCATGTAGAATAGTAATGTTGCATTCTACATGAGAATGTTCCGAAATTATTCGGATTTTGACAATATTTTTTATTAAGGAGTCTAAACTTTCATGGAAAAGTTTTTCAAATTGAAAGAACATGGTACTGATGTCCGCACAGAAGTGACTGCCGGATTGACAACTTTCTTTGCCATGTCTTACATCCTCTTTGTTAACCCAGCGATGTTGGCCCAAACAGGAATGCCTGCACAAGGTGTTTTCTTAGCAACAATTATTGGTGCGGTTGCAGGGACATTGATGATGGCATTTTATGCTAACCTACCATACGCTCAAGCGCCTGGTATGGGGCTTAATGCCTTCTTCACCTACACAGTGGTCTTTTCTTTGGGTTACACTTGGCAAGAGGCCTTAGCAATGGTCTTTCTATGTGGTGTTATTTCATTGATCATCACGGTAACTAAAGTACGTAAGATGATTATTGAGTCTATTCCAACAGCTCTCAAATCTGCTATTTCAGCAGGTATCGGTGTTTTCCTTGCCTATGTTGGGATTAAAAATGCTGGTTTCTTGAAATTCTCAATTAATCCACATACCTACACTGTAGCAGGTAAAGGTGCTGACATGGCCAAGGCGTCAATTACAGCTTCATCGTCAGCTACACCAGGTTTGGTTGCCTTCAATAATCCAACTGTAATTGTAGGTTTGATTGGTCTTGCGATTGCGATTTTCTTTATTGTTAAAGGTATTCGTGGTGGAGTTCTTCTTTCAATCCTCGTAACGACTATCATTGCTATTTTTGCTGGTGTCGTTGATCTTGGAAGCATCGATTGGCACGCAGCTAGCTTGACATCATCTATTAAAGATCTTGGTCAGGTCTTTGGTGCAGCGCTTGGATCTAAGGGATTGGGATCACTCTTTGCAGACGTTTCTCGTTTGCCTGGTGTCTTTATGGCTATCCTTGCCTTCTCATTGACTGATATCTTCGATACTATCGGTACCTTAATCGGTACTGGTGAGAAGGTTGGTATCATTGCTTCAACAGGTGATAACAACGAATCAAAAGCTCTTGACCGTGCTCTTTACTCTGACCTTGTTGGTACAAGTATTGGTGCCATTGCAGGGACTTCAAACGTTACAACTTACGTTGAATCTGCAGCAGGTATTGGTGCTGGTGGACGTACTGGTTTGACAGCTCTTGTGGTTGCTGTACTCTTTGCCATTTCTAGTTTCTTTAGTCCAGTGGTGTCAATCGTTCCAAATGCGGCAACAGCGCCTATTCTTATTATTGTAGGTGTTATGATGCTCTCTAACCTTAAGAGTGTCGATTGGGAAGACTTGTCTGAAGCTATTCCTGCCTTCTTCACTTCTATTTTCATGGGATTCTCATATAGTATTACCTATGGTATCGCAGCTGGTTTCCTTACTTATACTTTGGTCAAAATCGTCAAAGGTCAAGCTAAGGATGTCCACTTTATTATGTGGATTTTGGATATCTTGTTTATCCTTAACTTCATCAGTATGGCTGTGCTCTAAAGTTTGAATCATACAAAAGTCTGGCACTTGTGTCGGGCTTTTGTAGTTCTCTTGTGAAGCACGATTTTCCTATTTTTAAGGCTGTTTTTTAAAGGAAATTGAAATCAAGACAAATAGATGTTTGGGATTTAATTTTATGAGTACTAAATAAAGCTAAGATAAGTTTTTAATTAGTGCGTCGTCTCTGCACTTGCGGTTGAGAGGAGTCATTATTTGCATGATTTTACTGGAAATTTACAGCGGATTCTAGTCCATATTTTTATTTTTTGATATAATGAAAACATGATTTACAGTCGAAATGAAGAGGAATTGATAAGCATTGGCCAAAACATTGGTAGCCTGCTCAATTCTGGTGATATAATTGTTCTCTCAGGTGATCTGGGAGCGGGCAAAACCACTTTAACGAAAGGGATTGCCAAAGGTTTAAATATTTCACAGATGATTAAAAGTCCGACCTACACTATCGTTAGGGAGTATGAAGGACGTTTGCCACTATATCATTTAGATGTGTATCGTATAGGCGATGATCCAGATTCTATTGACTTGGATGATTTTCTATATGGCGACGGCGTAACGATTATCGAGTGGGGTGAGCTCTTGGATGAGGATCTCTTAGGGGATTATCTCTTGATTTCGATAGCTCATCATGATGATGGACGACAGTTGACGTTCGAAGCTTTTGGACCGAGAAGCCAAGAAATTCAGGAGGCTATATTAAATGGCTGAGCAAGAATTAGTCATTGAAGAAGCCCAAAGAGAAGATGCAACTTCGTTGGCCTTATTACTTGAGACGGTGGCCTTGGAGTCAGACTTTCTAGCCCAGGATGATAGGAGTTTTGTCCTGAGTGCTGAACAGCTAGCATCTTATATTGATAGTCGCCAAAATGTGACTAACGAAATTTGTTTAGTGGCGAAATTAGGCCATGAGGTCATTGGTGTTTGCAATGTTACTGCTGACCAAGACACTAAAACCAGTCATATCGGTGATGTCTTTATTGCGGTCTCTAAGCTTTATTGGGGACATGGCGTTGGTCAGTCTCTTATGGAATTAATGATTGATTGGGCCAATCATACACCGGCTATTCGTCGTTTAGAGTTGACGGTTCAAGCACGTAATGAACGGGCAGTTCACCTCTATCGTAAATTTGGATTTGACATCGAAGGCACTAAGAAACGTGGTGCCAGAACTAAAAATGGAGAATTTCTAGACGTTTACCTTATGGCTAAACTTATAGATTAGGAAAAAATATGAAACTTGGACGAAAAATTTTATTAATGTTGTTGGCGATTTTTGCCACTACTGTAGTAGCTGCGGGTATTTACCTAACGACAACCTACAACTATGCAACTGGTGAATTGTCAAAGACATTTAGGATGTCTAAGGCAACCACAGGTAATAGCAAGGCGATTCAACAGACTAAACCGATAACTATCTTGTTAATGGGGGTAGATACGGGGTCTAAAGAACGTAAGGAAACCTGGGAAGGGAACTCTGATACCATGATTTTGGTGACGGTGAATCCTGAGACTAAGAAAACAACCATGACCAGTCTAGAACGTGACCTGTTAACGGATATAGAGGGGTCAGGACAAGCCAAACTGAATGCAGCCTATGCTGAGGGAGGCGCCGACTTGGCTATCTCGACGATTCAAAAGGTTTTAGACATTGATATTGACTATTATGCACTGATTAATATGCAAGGGATGATAGATCTGGTTAATGCCGTAGGTGGTATTGAAGTAACCAATCATTTCGATTTTCCAATTTCGATTGCAGAGAATGAACCAGAATTTCAGGCAAAAGTTGAGCCAGGAACCCACAAAATTAATGGTGAACAAGCCTTGGTTTATTCGCGTATGCGTTATGATGACCCTGATGGTGACTATGGTCGTCAAAAACGTCAGCGTGAGGTTATTCAGAAGGTTGTTGCCAAGATTTTGAAGATGGACTCTATTGGTTCCTACAAAAAAATCTTATCAGCTGTGAGCTCAAATGTGCAAACAAGTATTGAGCTTGGTGATACAGATACTCTCCGTAGTTTGATGGGTTATAGTGATGCCCTTAAAAATATTAAGTCTTATCAGTTGGCTGGTTCGGATGCCATGATTAATGGTGGAAGCTATCAAATGGCTTCAACTGAAGATATCCTGAAAGTACAGAACCGTATTAGAAAAGAAGTCGGTAAGAAAAAGGTTTCTGAGTCTAATCTTAAGACGTCCTTGGTTCTCTCTGGCTCAGGAGCATCAAGTTATGGATCTGATAGTTTCGTTAATTCGAAATCAAATGCAGCCTCTAATGAATCCTCTGGAGTGTATGAGGGTGCCACTGTAGAGGGAGCGGGTAGTGCTTCAGTAAATACTTATGGTGGGAACACCACTTATAGCAGTAATTATAGTGGTACAACAGGTAGCTATGTTCAGGATCAAGGTACGGCAAGTGCCACTTACAATAATGGTGGTTCTGGTGTGACTACTTATAGTTCTGCTCCGGCGACGCAATAGAAGGATTGGGAATTCCCATCCTTTTTCTTATGTCTATCTTGTGATATGGTTATTCCTTGCAATGGTTTATGAGCTATGCTATAATATAGGAAAATAATGAAAGAGAGGCGGAGTAGAAACTTCGTCTCTTGTGTATGTAAGGAGGTCATAATGTCACAAAAAATTATTGATCTCGTGACGGCTGTCGTAGCACCAGCTATTCCTGGGCCCTACGAATTGGTCGATATCGAGTATGAAAAGCTTGGCAGTGACTATGTCTTGTCCGTTTTGATTGATAAGCCAGGTGGTATTACTGTCGAAGATACTGCAGACCTGACTGAAATTATCAGTCCTCTCTTGGATACTATTCAGCCTGATCCCTTTCCGGACCAATACATGCTGGAAGTATCTAGTCCAGGGTTAGAGCGTCCCTTGAAGACCAAAGAAGCTTTGACCAATGCTGTTGGTCAGTATATCAATGTTAGTCTTTACAAGGCTATTGATAAGATTAAGATTTTCCAAGGTGACTTGGTGGCCTTTGATGGGGAAATCCTAACAATTGATTATCTTGACAAGACTCGCCATAAAACTGTTGAGATTCCCTATCAAACAGTTGCTAAAGCTCGTTTGGCAGTCAAACTCTAGAACTCTTAGTGTAAATAAAGAAAGGATGCCAGTTTTGCCTTTGAAGGGCTAAAACGACAAAGAATATGAGCAAAGAAATGCTAGAAGCCTTCCGTGTCTTGGAAGAAGAAAAACACATTAACAAGGATGATATCATCGAAGCTGTGGTTGAATCGCTTAAATCAGCTTACAAGCGTCGTTATGGTCAATCAGAATCAGCTGTTGTTGAATTTAATGAAAAAACAGGTGATTTCCAAGTTTATACTGTTCGTGAAGTTGTAGACGAAGTCTTTGATAGCCGCTTGGAAATCAGTCTTAAGGATGCGCTTGCTATTAGTTCTGCCTACGAACTCGGTGATAAGATTCGTTTCGAAGAGTCAGTGGATGAATTTGGTCGTGTGGCAGCGCAATCTGCTAAGCAAACCATCATGGAAAAAATGCGTAAGCAAATGCGTGAAATCACCTATAATGACTACAAACAACATGAAGGTGAAATCATGCAAGGAACAGTTGAACGCTTTGACCAACGTTTCATTTATGTCAATCTCGGGACTCTTGAGGCTCAATTGTCACGTCAAGATCAAATTCCTGGCGAAAGCTTTAAGTCTCACGATGTGATCGATGTCTATGTTTATAAAGTGGAAAATAATCCAAAAGGTGTTAACGTCTTTGTAAGCCGTAGCCATCCTGAGTTCATCAAACGTATCATGGAACAAGAGATTCCTGAGGTATTTGATGGAACTGTAGAAATTATGAGTGTGTCTCGTGAAGCTGGTGATCGTACTAAGGTTGCTGTTCGCAGCCATAACCCTAATGTTGATGCCATTGGTACCATTGTTGGGCGTGGTGGAAATAATATCAAAAAGGTGGTCAGCCGCTTCCATCCAACACGTTTGGATGCTAAGACAGGTATTGAAGTTCCTGTTGAAGAGAACATTGATGTTATTCAATGGGTTGAAGATCCAGCTGAGTTTATCTACAACGCTATTGCACCTGCTGAAGTGGACTATGTCCTCTTTGACGAAAATGATAGCAAGCGTGCGACAGTTGTCGTTCCAGATAATAAATTGTCACTTGCGATTGGTCGTCGTGGACAAAACGTTCGTTTAGCGGCTCACTTGACTGGCTATCGTATTGATATCAAGTCAGCTACTGAATATGAAGCTCTTGAAGCTGAAAAAGCTGAGGCTGCTACAGAAGAAGTTGTAGACGAGGTTGTTGCAGAAGAAACTACACCTGTTGAAGTCACAACAGAAGAAGTAACAGAAGCAGAATAAGAAGAATTTAGAGGTGTTTGATGGCTAAAACACGAAAAATACCTTTACGAAAATCAGTTGTCTCAGGAGAAATCATTGATAAACGTGATTTGCTCCGTATTGTGAAAACTAAAGATGGTGAGATTTTCATTGATCCAACAGGAAAGAAAAATGGCCGAGGAGCTTATATTAAATTAGATAATGAGGAAGCTCTCCAAGCTAAAAAGAAACGAGCTTTTAACCATAGTTTTTCAATGGAAGTTCCTGAAAGTTTTTACGATGAACTTATCGCCTATGTGGATCACAAGGTCAAAAGAAGAGAGTTAGGTCTTGAATAACACAGAAAAATTGTCCAATTTACTTGGACTAGCGCAAAGGGCTGGAAAACTTATTTCTGGCGAAGAACTTGTCATCAAGGCAGTTCAATCAAGAAAGGCAAGATTAGTCTTTCTTGCCAATGACGCTGGTAGTAATGTGACTAAAAAGATGACTGATAAATGTAACTACTATAATATAGAATTCTCCACAGTGTTTAACGCACTGGAATTAAGCATGGCTATTGGTAAACCGAGAAAAACGGTTGCTGTGGTTGATGCTGGATTTTCAAAGAAAATGAGGACTCTTATGGACTAAAGAATAGGAGGGCATCACGTGTCAAAGAAACGATTATATGAAATCGCAAAAGAGGTTGGTGTAGAAAGTAAGGTTGTTGTCGCAAAGGCGCAAGAACTAGGGCTTTCTGTTAAAAGCCATTCCTCATCAGTTGAAGAAGCTGATGCTAATCGTATCACTTCAAGTTTAAAAGGAGGCACAGCTAAGGCAGAGAGTAAGCCTGCTCCAAAAGTAGCACCAGCTCCTAAGAAAGAGAAGGTTACGCCAAAAGCTGAAAAGGCTTCGACGTCCAAACCGGCT
The DNA here is from genome assembly GCF_030440175.1 of Streptococcus sp. SV2. Classification (NCBI taxonomy): domain Bacteria; kingdom Bacillati; phylum Bacillota; class Bacilli; order Lactobacillales; family Streptococcaceae; genus Streptococcus; species Streptococcus sp. SV2. Next base: position 31,539 of record NZ_JAQFJQ010000002.1, on the reverse strand, counting down.
CCTGCTAAGGAAACCGTAAAGGCTGAAGCTAAAGAAGCTCCTGTGACGCCGAAAAAGCCACAAAGTCGTAACTTTAAGGCAGAACGTGAAGCACGTGCTAAGGCAGAAGCAGAGCGTCGCCAAAATGGTGGTGGTCGTGACAACCGTAACCGTAATCGCAATAAACAAGGTAACGATCAAGGTAAACGTCACAATAATGACCGTCGTAACCAAAATGGAAATGGTCAAGGAAACCGTAATAACGGAAACCGTGATAACAAAAATAATCGTGACCGTAATTTCCAAGCTAAACAGCGCAATGATCAAGGTCGAAATAAGCGTAATGATGCTGCCCGTAACAATCAGGCAGGTCCACGTATTGACTTTAAAGCGCGTGCAGCAGCCTTGAAGGCAGAGCAAAATGCAGAGTATTCACGTCAAAGTGAAACGCGTTTCCGTGAAGAAAAAGCTGCAGAACAACGCCGTGCAAAAGAGCAGGAAAAGGCAAGACAAGAGAAGCATCAGGCAGAAGTAGCCGCTCAAAAAGCAGTGGCTGAAGCTAAGCCAGCTCCCAAACCAGCTCCGGTGGCTGCTCAACCAGCCCCAGCCGCACAAGCACAAGATACACGTCGTAAAAAGGCACGTCCTGATAAATCACGTGATAATCGTCGCGAGAATGAAGATGGACCTAAGCAAACAAGAAATAATAAGTGGAATAATCAAAACCAAGTGAGAAATCAACGAAATAGTAACTGGAACAAAAACAAAAATAAAAAAGGTAAAAACAACCGTGGTAATTCGGCTCCAAAACCAGTAACCGAGCGTAAATTCCATGAATTGCCAAAAGAATTCGAATACACTGAGGGTATGACGGTTGCAGAAATCGCAAAACGTATTAAACGTGAGCCAGCTGAAATCGTTAAAAAACTCTTCATGATGGGTGTTATGGCAACTCAAAACCAATCTCTGGATGGAGATACCATTGAGTTGTTGATGGTTGACTATGGCATTGAAGCAACCAAGAAAGAAGAAGTTGACAATGCTGATATCGAACGTTTCTTTGTTGATGAAGATTACCTTAACAAAGATGCTATGGTAGAACGTGCACCAGTTGTTACTATCATGGGACACGTTGACCATGGTAAAACAACCCTTCTTGATACCCTTCGTAACTCACGTGTTGCTACAGGTGAAGCTGGTGGTATCACACAGCATATTGGTGCCTACCAAATTGAAGAGGGTGGTAAGAAAATTACCTTCCTTGATACTCCTGGACACGCGGCCTTTACATCTATGCGTGCTCGTGGTGCCTCTGTTACGGATATTACTATCTTGATTGTAGCTGCGGATGATGGTGTTATGCCACAAACGATTGAAGCCATCAACCACTCTAAGGCTGCTGGTGTTCCAATCATTGTTGCGATTAACAAGATTGATAAACCAGGTGCTAACCCAGAACGTGTTATCGGTGAATTAGCAGAGCATGGCGTTATCTCAACTGCTTGGGGTGGCGATAGCGAGTTTGTTGAAATCTCAGCTAAATTTGGCCAAAACATTGAAGAATTGCTTGAAACCGTTCTTCTTGTGGCTGAAGTGGAAGAGCTTAAAGCGGATCCAAGTGTTCGTGCTATCGGTACTGTTATCGAAGCCCGTTTGGATAAAGGTAAAGGTGCAGTTGCTACCCTCCTTGTTCAACAAGGTACCTTGCATGTTCAAGACCCAATCGTTGTTGGTAACACCTTCGGACGTGTCCGTGCTATGACTAATGACCTTGGTCGTCGCATTAAGACTGCAGCGCCATCAACACCAGTTTCCATTACTGGTTTGAATGAAGCTCCTATGGCGGGTGACCATTTTGCCGTATATGAAGATGAAAAAGCAGCCCGTGCGGCTGGTGAAGAACGTGCAAAACGTGCTCTTATGAAGCAACGTCAACAAACACACCGTGTTAGTCTGGATAACCTCTTTGATACCCTTAAAGCTGGTGAAATGAAGACTGTTAATGTTATCATCAAGGCCGATGTACAAGGTTCTGTTGAAGCCTTGGCAGCATCACTTCTTAAGATTGATGTTGAAGGCGTTCGTGTGAATGTTGTTCACTCAGCGGTAGGTGCTATCAATGAATCTGATATTACACTTGCGGAAGCTTCAGACGCTGTGGTTATCGGATTTAACGTTCGCCCTACGCCTCAAGCTCGCCAACAAGCAGAAACTGATGAAGTTGAAATTCGTCTTCATAGCATTATCTATAAGGTTATTGAAGAAATCGAAGATGCTATGAAAGGGATGCTTGATCCAGAATTTGAAGAAAAAATCCTTGGTGAAGCAATCATTCGTGAAACCTTCAAAGTTTCTAAAGTCGGAACAATCGGTGGATTCATGGTTACTAGCGGTAAAATTACTCGTGAATCAAGTGCCCGTGTCATCCGTGATGGTGTTGTTATTTTCGATGGTAAATTGGCAAGTTTGAAACACTTTAAAGATGATGTTAAAGAAGTCGGAAACGCTCAAGAGGGTGGTTTGATGATTGAAAACTATAACGATATTAAAGTTGACGACGTTATTGAAGCTTACATCATGGAAGAAATCAAACGTTAATTTTTGTCAGATTTCTCAGAAAGAGCTGACTTAGGAGACAAAGCTAGGTCATCAGGCCTGGCTTTTGTTCCATTATAAGAAAATGAAAGGATGAGACTATGGGAAATTCATTTCGTATAGACCGTGTTGGGATGGAAATTAAACGTGAAGTCAACGAAATTCTTCAAAAGAAGGTTCGTGATCCACGTGTTCAAGATGTAACCATTACCGATGTGCAAATGCTTGGCGATTTGTCAGCTGCAAAGGTATTTTATACCATTCATTCAAACTTGGCATCAGATAGTCAAAAGGCCCAAACAGGACTTGAAAAGGCGACTGGTACCATCAAACGTGAACTTGGTAAAAATTTGACCATGTATAAGATCCCAGATTTGACCTTTATCAAGGATGAATCTATCGAATACGGTAATAAAATTGATGAAATGCTTCGTAATTTGGAGCGTAAAGACTAAGATAACATTCCTGTCAATTATGGCAGGAATTTTGCGTTATAATAGAATAAAAAGGAGGACTACGATGAAAGTTACAGTCTATTTGGGTGCTAATATGGGAGATAGTCCAAGCTTTAAGGAGGCAACAATTACCTTAGGTCGCTGGATTGCTAAAAATGGACATACCCTAGTCTATGGTGGTAGTAAGATGGGTCTTATGGGGGTTCTTGGTGATACTGTTTTGGAAAATGGTGGACAGGTTCATGGGATTATGCCGCAATTTCTTAAGGATAGAGAAATTGCTTATGAGGGATTGACATCAATGACGATAGTAAAAACGATGGCAGAGCGCAAGACAGCTATGTTAGAGCAGGGTGAGCTCTTTATCGCCCTTCCAGGAGGTCTCGGAACACTTGAAGAAATCTCAGAAGCCATTGCTGCTGCTCGTGTGGGTAAGCTGGACAAACCCTGTGTTTTCTTTAACCTAAACGGCTATTATGATGCCATGAAGGCCATGTTAGATACCATGGTTGCTCATGATTTTTTAGAGGCTGGAACGGCTACAAAATTCCTCTTTACAGATGATTTTGCTGAAATTGAGGCCTTTGTTCAGTCTTATACCCCACCTCAATTGCGACGTTATAGGTAAGTATCGGTGAAGAAAGGTTCTTCTGCATTTAAGTGGAAGGACTTTTTATAATCAGATGAACATTCATGTAAGTTTCAGAAAATCACCCAAAAGGCTTAACAAAAACAATAATTTTGTATATAATGATGTTTGTAATTTTAATAATTTAATTAATTTTCCTCATCATCTGTGAGTAACATTCATAATCACTAAATACCCCTCTTGGTTTGGAAAACTTTGCCAATCATTAAAAGCATTTAATGATTTTAGGGAAATGTGGGATATAGGATGAAACGGAAGGGATGATAGTAATGTCTATTAGGGTTAAAAGTGTTAGTTTTGAGGATTATCAAAACACACAGGTAACCGCAAAGTGTGCCAATTTTCTGCAGTCTGCTGAGATGTCCAAACTTCAGGAAGGTCAAGACCATATAGAAAAAGTAGAAGCCCTGGTTTTCGAAAGAGATGGCTTAAGGGTAGGCCAAACAATAGTCGTTTATAAGAAGAGCTTTCGTATATTTAAAAAGGCCCTCTTGTTGCATGGTCCCCTGTTAAATTACCACTCTCTTGATAGTTTGACAGAGCTACTTGAGGCTTTAATACTCTATTTAAGAAAGAAAAATATTGCCACACTTTCCATACACCCTTATCTGACAAATCTTATTAGAAATGAAAAGCTTGAAAATATCGAAGTAGATAAGGCCAGTGATGTGCTAAAGGTATTTGAAACGTTAGGTTTTGAGCACTCTTTGGATTCGGGGCAATCTTTAGTAGTTAACCAGATGTTTGTCAAGCCAATTGAAAATTTTGCTGGTTCTGATGAGATTCTTGCTGCCTTTTCTCCGTCATTGAAGCGAGACCTCAAAAAATTTACTGCTCTGAATGTCAAGATTGAAGAGTTGGATGAGCATCAACTTGACCAGTTCTACGATATTTTAAGTCGAACGGCGGAGAGAAAGGGATTTTCTGTTCATCCGCTGGTTTATTTTCAAAATCTAAAAAAATGTTTTGGCAAATCTGCCAAGTTTATGTTGGCTTATTTGGATTGTCCAGCCTATCTAGTTTATCTTGACGAGAATATTCAGTCTTTTGAAGCCAAGATTCAGGCTTTAAAAGAAGGTCCTCAGAAAAAACGTACCAAGGGTCAAATAGCAGATGCGGAGGATCAGCTGAGAAGCTACTATAAGCGCTTAGAGCAATTCAAGTCTTACCAAATCAAGACTGACAAATTACCGCTTTCAGCTTATCTTTTCATGGATTATGGTCCGGAAATTGTCAGCTTTTACGGAGGTAATGATGAAGCCTACCTTAATTTTGGTGGAGCGGTTTTGCTTCATTGGGAGATGATAAAATATGCTAAAAGTAAGGCTAAAAAGCGTTTTAACTTTTACGGTACTATTGAAACTGAGGCAGCTAGTTCTGGCAAAGGAAACTTTAACTTTAAGCGTCAGTTTGGCGGACAATTAGAGACGCTTGTTGGCTCATTTGATAAGACCCTCAATCCCTTCTACGATATTTTTAAGAAGACACTAGGTAAGGACTAGTTTCCATATAGAAAAAAGTCAATTGAGGCTAATTGTAATACCTCAATTGACTTTTTGTTGTTTACAAATATTTCTTAGCGACTTCAATATCACCAGCATAATCAGTGTGTTTACCATTTACAATTTGAAAGGCATCAGCTCCCTTACCTGCGATAACAAGAGCATCTTTTGAGCCTGTAGTTTCAGACATGGCAGTTTTGATGGCCTCCTCACGATCAACAATGATACGCACCTCACGATTGATATGACTAGCAATCTCTTGGCAGATGGTAAGGGGGTCTTCCTTGTTAGGGTCATCAGCAGACAAGATGACATCTACCTCGGGGTAAGTGTTGAGGACATGACCAAAGTCTTTACGACGGCTTTCCCCCTTATTTCCAGGAGCTCCTAGTATCAAAGCAATCCTACCTTTTTGGTGGTCAGTTACGACTTGCAAGAGCTTGTCTAGACTGTCACCATTGTGAGCATAGTCGACAAATACCTTAGCACCATTTGCCTGAGTGAGAATTTCCATACGACCTGGAACAGAGGTTTGAGCAATCCCTTTTTTAATGTCTTCGAGACTGGCTCCAAGACGTAAGCAGGCTAAACCAGCAGCCATAGCATTATCCTGATTAAAGTCACCGATGAGTTGGATATCGTAATCACCAGCTAGTTTACCTTTTGCTTTAAAGCTAAATCCTGAGCTATGTTGAACGGTATTTTCAGAGTCCTTACCATAGAAGTCGTGGTCTTTATCAGCGACTTCCTCCGCAACAAAATTGAAGTGATCCATACCACTATTGACGATGACTGCTCGACTATTTTCTAAGAGCAGACGCTTGTGGTAGAAGTAGTCTTCAAAGGTTGGGTGTTCAATAGGCCCGATGTGGTCTGGACTGATGTTAAGAAAGACGCCTACGTCAAAGGTTAACCCATAGACTCGTTTGGTTAGATAGGCCTGACTTGAAACCTCCATAATCAGATGGGTCATGCCATTATCAACAGCTTCGGACATCATACGGAAAAGATCCAAACTCTCAGGTGTTGTTAAGGTAGACTTGAAGAAGGTTTTTCCGTCTAGTGTCGTGTTCATGGTTGAAAGCATAGCAGGTTTATGACTTTGCTTAAGAATGTTATAGGCAAAGTAGGCCGCCGTTGTTTTCCCTTTTGTCCCAGTAAAAGCCAGCAATTTCAGCTTGTCTTGAGGGTATTGGTAGAAGGCCTGAGCAACGAGGCTCATAGCTTGCTTGATATCTGAAACAATAATGGCAGGGATTCCCACTTGGTAATCTTTTTCGGATACGTAGAAGCTCAAGCCAGTTTTGACAGCATTCTCTAAAAATTCACGCTTGAAGCCAGCCCCCTTGGCAAAGAAGAGGGAAGATGGTGTGACATCACGACTGTCGTAAGAAAGATGCTCAAAAGTCACTCCAGTCCATGAATAGTAGTAGTGGTCTTGGTCAATAATATCTCTAAAATTACGGTCCTTTTTAAGAACCTCTAGAACTTGTTCAATAGTAATCATAGTTCCTATTTTAGCCTTAATGTTCTTGTTTTACAAGTCACAGCCAAAAGTTTATAATAAACTAGATTATATTTTATTCTCTAGAAAGAAAGTTATGACTGAAACTAAAACTGACACACAGCAGCAGCAGATGCTAAGAGGGACGGCATGGATGACAGCATCCAATATTATCAGTCGTCTCTTAGGGGCACTCTACATTATTCCTTGGTATGCTTGGATGGGCAAACAAGGAGACCAAGCCAATGCCCTCTTTGGTCAGGGGTATAATATTTATGCCCTTTTCCTTTTGATTTCGACAGCAGGGATTCCAGTCGCCATTGCCAAGCAGGTGTCTAAATACAATACTCTCGGCAAAATGGAAACGAGCTTCTTTCTACTCAAGCGTATCTTGTATTACATGGTCGGTCTGGGCGTCATTTTTGGGGTTTTCATGTACTTCGCTTCGCCTTGGATGTCTTATCTTTCAGGGGGAGATGGAGACTTGGTTCGAGTGATGCGTAGTCTTTCTTGGGCGGTTGTTATTTTTCCATCTATGTCTGTTTTACGAGGCTTTTTCCAGGGCTTCAATAACATGAAGCCATACGCCTTGAGTCAGATTGCGGAGCAGATTATTCGTGTCATTTGGATGCTGTTGGCAACTTTCTTCATTATGAGGATTGGGACAGGTGACTACGTGACTGCCGTTGTTCAATCGACGTTTGCCGCTTTCATTGGTATGTTGGCTAGTTACGGGGTGCTTTTCTTCTACCTTTGGAAGGAAGGTAAGCTCAAGAGTCTTTTTGGTAAGCAGGCCGTTCATCCTGATATCAATCCAACTGCAATTGTTATTGAGACATTTAAGGAAGCCATCCCCTTCATTATCACTGGGTCAGCGGTTCAACTTTTCCAGTTGATTGACCAATGGACTTTCATCCGTACTATGGAGAAGTTTACAAGCTATAGTAACAGTCAGCTTCAGGTTCTCTATGCTTATTTGTCTTCAAACCCAAGTAAGATTACTATGATTTTGATTGCCGTTGCTATTTCTATTGCTGGGGTTGGGATTCCACTCTTAACGGAAAATATGGTTAAAAAGGACCTTCGAGGGGCGGCCAAACTCATTATTAATAATCTACAGTTACTCTTGCTCTTTATTGTACCTGCTATTGCGGGTTCAGTGATTTTAGCCAAACCACTCTACACAGTCTTTTATGGAGCACCAGACAGTCAGGCTCATTTGCTTTTTGCTGCTAGTTTGATTCAAGTGATTTTCCTGGCCCTGTATAGTGTTTTAGCACCAATGCTTCAGGCCATCTTTGAGACCCGTAAAGCTATCAATTATTTTGCGATTGGGGTGTTGGTTAAGGCAATTCTTCAGCTACCATTGATTATTTTCCTAGGAGCTCTCGGCCCGGTTATTTCAACAGCTATCGGCTTAGGTGTTCCCATTGCTCTCATGTATAAGCGCCTTCACACAGTTACGCATTTTAGTCGTAAGACAGTTTTTAGAAAAGCTCTACTTATTTGTATTCTTACAGTCCTCATGGCGATTCCAGTTGCTGTCTTCTACTGGTTGTTCCAATTTATCCTATCTCCAACAAGCCGTATGGGAAGTATCATTCATCTAGTATTAGGAGGTGGCCTGGGTATTCTGGTTTATGGTGTGCTTGCTCTTGTGACGCGTATGGCTGACCAATTGCTTGGTGCTCGAGCAGCTAGATTACGAGCTAAATTACATATTAAATAGTATTTGAAACCAAGTCTTGTAGCTTGGTTTTTTTCTTTCAACATTTTCTGAAAAAGGAGTATAATGAGGGCATAAATATGAAATCGCTTTTATGATTTAGAATCGAGGAAAGGATTATGGGTAGTTCTAGACAAAGAGATACTAAATTAGGAACCTGTACCCCTGATCAGGTTTATCAGGTGTTGCGAACAAGCCCTCAAGGGTTAAGCACACAAGAAGTAAAAAAGAGACAAGCAACTTATGGTCCTAATCAGTTGAAAGAAAGCAAGAAAGAGCCTATTTGGTTGACCTTTGTCAGACATTTTACCAGTCTCATGGCTCTCTTGTTGTGGGTTGGTGGCTTTATTGCTGTGATTTCTCATAGCTTGGAGCTGGGGATTGCGATTTGGTTGGTCAATATCATTAACGGTCTTTTTAGCTTTATTCAAGAATATAGGGCAAGTCAAGCCACGGAAGCACTGAATAAGCTTCTTCCATCCTACACCCGAGTTCTTCGTGATGGAAAGGAAGATAAAATCCTTGCACAGAACTTGGTGCCAGGTGATTTGGTTTTCATTGAAGAAGGTGACCGTATTTCTGCAGATGGACGTTTGATTGCTGTGACAGACTTGCAAGTAAATCAGTCTGCCCTCACTGGTGAGTCTAATCCCATTTATAAATCAGACCAAGCAGATTTGGCTCCTGATAAGACTGATTTGGAATATGACAATATGGTGTTTGCAGGTACCACAGTTTCCTCTGGTTCTGGACATTTTATAGTATCAGCCATCGGTATGAAAACTGAGTTCGGACAAATTGCAGACTTGACGCAAAACCTAGCTCAAGAAAAAAGTCCACTGCAAAAGGAACTAGACCATTTGACCAAACAGATTTCGGTCATTGCAGTATCTGTAGGTCTCTTCTTTATGATTGCAGCAACACTATTTGTCCACCAACCTTTGTCTCAAGCCTTCATCTTTGCCTTGGGTATGATTGTTGCCTTTATCCCTGAGGGGCTACTTCCTACAGTTACTCTATCTCTAGCTATGGCTGTACAGCGCATGGCTAAAGAACATGCTTTAGTGAAAAAATTGTCTTCTGTTGAGACACTCGGAGCAACCTCTGTTATTTGCTCAGATAAAACAGGGACCCTGACTCAAAATGCCATGACAGTTAATCATTTATGGACCTTGTCAGGTAATTATGAGGTGACTGGACTAGGTTACGCACCAGAAGGACACATTGAGCAGGATGGTCACCCTGTTTCTCTTAAAGAAAATGACCTCCTGAATCGTCTGGTCCGCTTTTCTCATTTGGCTAGTAATGCTCAAGTGGTTGCGCCAAGTGCTGACAATCCTAACTATACGGTCTTGGGAGACCCGACTGAAGCTTGTCTTAATGTTCTTGCAGAAAAAGCAGGCCTTGATTTAAATGACAACCACATCTGGGCTCCTCGGATTAAAGAAATTCCCTTTGATTCTGACCGTAAACGGATGACAACAGTACATAGTCTCGAAAAAGGTCTGGATGGTAGTCACCATATTTCCATCACTAAGGGTGCGCCTAAAGAAGTGATGGAACTTTGCTCAGACTATTATGATGGTCAAGGAGCAATCAAATCTATGACCACTACAGAACGTCAAGCTATTCTTACTGCTAACGATCAATTTGCTCGTGACGGCTTGCGTGTTTTAGCTGTCGCTTATCGTCCTTTGGAAAGCCAACATATCAAAGAAGACGAGTGGGATATGCGGACCCTCGAAGAAGATATGGTCTTTGTGGGACTCGTTGCTATGAGTGATCCCCCACGTCAAGGTGTCCGTGAAGCAATTGAGCAATGTCACCGTGCCAGTATTCGCATTATCATGGTGACAGGTGACTATGGGTTGACAGCTCTTAGTATTGCCAAGAAAATTGGAATTGTAAAAGGTGACAATGCCCGTGTTGTTTCAGGTCTTGAACTGGCAGATATGACCGACCAAGATCTCAAAGAAGCTCTTAAAGGCGAGATTGTCTTTGCTCGTGTAGCTCCTGAACAAAAATATCGTGTAGTCAATGCACTTCAGGAACTTGGTGAGGTTGTTGCTGTTACTGGTGATGGTGTTAATGATGCCCCTGCTCTTAAAAAGGCTGACATCGGTGTAGCTATGGGGGTATCGGGAACTGACGTAGCCAAGGAATCTGCCGATATGATTTTAACGGATGACCACTTTGCTTCTATTGTCCATGCTGTTGAAGAAGGACGTGCCGTTTACCGAAATATTCAAAAATTTTTGACCTATATTTTTAATTCTAATACTCCAGAAGCTATTCCCTCTGCTTTCTTCTTGTTCTCCTTGGGGCGTATTCCTCTTCCCTTAACAGTTATGCAAATCCTAGCTATTGACCTTGGAACGGATATGATGCCAGCTTTGGGACTGGGGGTTGAGCCACCTGAAGAAGGCGTTATGAACAAACCACCAAGACGTCTATCAGATCGTTTGCTGAATCGACAATTACTATTAAAAGCCTTTGCTTGGTATGGTATGATTGAGTCTGTCTTGGCTATGGGGGCCTTCTTCCTTAATTATTGGGTTAATCAAGGGCATCTGAATTATCTAACTAGTTCAGGACCTCTTTACCGAGAGGCAACAACCATGACCTTGGGAGCCATCATCTTCACACAGATTGGTATGGCTATGAATAGTCGAAAGGGTAGAGGATCTATTTTCCAAATCAAACCATTTGCTAATAGAATTATTAGTCTGGGGATTGTCTTAGAAATCATTCTCTTTATTCTCCTGTCTTATGTGCCTCTTTTCCACACTCTTTTTAATACAGCTCCGATTGGTCTTGATGACTGGCTTTATTTACTCCTCTGTCCATTTATCATTATGGCTCTAGAGGAAATAAGGCACAGACTGTTTGATTAAAAGTAAGCCGACGGCTTACTTTTAAGTTATTACTAATAGATATAGAGTATGCCCAAAAGGTTATAGATATTAACTATAACTAACTATCAAGAATCCGTATGATGGAGTTCCCATTATTTTTCAGAAAATAGTGATAAAATAGAGGACATAGATATGGGGTATATTCACTTTACCAAGTAGAAAGGACAAATTATGACACAAGAATATCAATTAGAAACCATTTTGGCACACGCAGGAATCAATTCGGATGAAGCAACAGGAGCCTTGGCTTCACCAATTCATTTTTCAACAACTTACCAACATCCAGAATTTGGCCATTCTACTGGTTTTGACTATACACGAACTAAAAATCCAACACGCGCAACAGTGGAAAAAACACTTGCAGCTATTGAAAAAGCAGATTATGCTATTGCGACAAGTTCAGGGATGAGCGCCATTGTTTTGGCCTTTGAAATTTTCCCAGTAGGCAGTAAGGTTGTAGCTGCGCGTGACCTTTACGGAGGTTCTTTCCGTTGGTTTAATGACAAGGAAAAAGAAGGTCGCTTCTTTTTTGAATACACTAATACAGAAGACGAGATGATTGCGGCTATTACAGAAGATACCGATATTGTCTACATCGAAACACCGACAAACCCACTTATGATTGAGTTTGATATTGAAAAAGTGGCCCAAATTGCTCATGACAAAGGTGCGGTAGTTATTGTTGATAATACTTTCTATAGCCCAATCTATCAAACACCGATTACTCAAGGTGCTGATATCGTTGTCCATTCAGCTACTAAATACCTATCAGGGCATAATGATGTTTTGGCTGGTGTTGTTGTGACCAGCAACCAAGAATTCTACGATAAACTTTATTATAACCTCAATACGACTGGTCCTACCTTGTCACCATTTGATAGCTATATGCTCATGCGTGGTCTTAAAACCTTAAAACTTCGAATGGAGGCATCGACAGCCAATGCTCAAGAAGTTGTAGCTTTCTTAGAAAAGTCACCAGCTGTTAAGGAAGTCCTCTATCCAGGCAAGGGTGGTATGATTTCCTTCAAAGTGGCTAATCAAGACAAGATTCCAACCATTATCAATTCCCTAAAAGTCTTTACCTTTGCAGAGAGTCTAGGTGGTGTCGAAAGCTTGATTACCTACCCAACGACACAAACTCACGCAGATATTCCAGGTGATGTGCGTGCTTCCTATGGTTTGACAGACGACTTGCTTCGTCTTTCAATTGGTATTGAAGCAGCACAAGATTTGATTGCTGACTTGGAAAATGCCCTTAGTCTTTAAGGAGTTATCTATGACACGTTATGATTTTACAACACAACCAAATCGCTTGGATCAAAATACCATGAAATGGCACGAAGCCGAAAGTAATCCAGAACTACTTGAGCTTTGGGTTGCCGATATGGACTTCCTACCTGTTCCTGAGATTAGGGATGCAGTTATCAACTATGCTGAGACACATATTTTTGGCTATCCTTATCCAAGTGAAGAGCTTTATCAGTCCATCATTAATTGGGAAAAAAATCAACACGGTTACGTCGTTGATAAAGAGAGTATTGTTCTCATTGAAGGTGTTGTCCCAGCCATTTCAACGGCTATTCAAGCCTTTACCAAAGAAGGTGATGCTGTTCTCATCAACACACCAGTTTATCCGCCTTTTGCTCGTTCGGTCCGTTTGAATAATCGTCAGTTGATTGAAAATAGTCTTGTTAAGGTTAATGGCCATTTCGAAATTGATTTTGAACAGTTGGAACGTGATATCGTCGAGAATGATGTTAAACTTTATGTTTTCTGTAGCCCACATAACCCAGGTGGGCGTGTCTGGACCAAAGAAGAATTGACTAAGGTGGCAGATTTGTGCCAGAAACATGGTGTCCTCTTGGTATCTGATGAAATCCACCAAGACTTAGCTCTATATGGGAATAAGCACATCTCTATGAATACCATTTCAGATGCTTACAAGGACTTTACCTTGGTGCTTAGTTCGGCTACTAAAACCTTTAATATTGCTGGTACCAAAAACAGTTTTACTATCATTGAAAATGAAGACTTACGTAAAGCCTTTAAACAAAAGCAATTGGCAAATAATCAACATGAAATTCCAACCATTGGTTTGATTACAACCCAGGCAGCTCTGACCTATGGGAAACCTTGGTTAGAGGAATTGAAAACTGTCTTTGAAACTAATATTGACCTTTTAACCAAGGAACTTAGTGAAAAGACTAATATCAAGGTCATGAAACCTGAGGGAACTTACTTGGTATGGCTTGATTTTTCAGCCTATGATCAAGACCATAATGAGCTTGGACGTTTGCTTAAAGAAGAAGCCAAGGTAGTGCTAAATGACGGTATTACTTTTGGTTCTGAAGGAGAAAAACATTTCCGCTTTAACGTAGCTACGCCAACCACAGTTGTTGCAGAAGGAGTTAAACGTCTCGTTTCTGTCTTTGGAAAATAATAAAAGTGATGCGAACAGCATCACTTTTATTATTGTTATGAGTGTACATCGTAGATTTTCAAGTTTAATAGAAGATCTTTCTGAGTGGAGAAGACCTTGACATCCTGCCTGCCAGAGGTATTAAATCTGGCTAGAGTGTAGGTTTGGCCATTGGGGAAGAAAATTTCCAAGCTACGATTGTCTGTAATAAGCGTTATAGTGATATTATCAGTTTCCTTATAGTGACTGTCAGCTTTATAACCTTGACCGTTACCTAAGAGACCATCGTAATAGTAAGAAGAGGCAGTTTGACTACCATCCATGCTGTTATTCAGTTCGGCAGCATAGGCAGAGACCTGATAGGTACCACTTGTTATTTGGTAGGCGATTTTAACGTAATCAGAGCCTTGCCAGATATCAATGTAGATATAGCCTCCTTCTTTCTTAATATTTGAAAAATGCAGTTGGTAATACCCTGAACTATTTTTTCCAGCAAGGTCAAGAAGGCCATTAGCATTCTGATTGTGACTTTTATCAATCCAAGGTTTTCTATTGTCACTGGTGAGTGGCCTTTGACTCGAAATGTTGCCGTTTTGATTTTTGAGGGTTAATTGTTCATTTTTATAGAGGGGAGCAGACTGAATAATATTGTTCTTATCTAGCTGTAGCTGTCTGGGTGTAGTGTAAAAACCGATAGTTTTTAGAAAATCACTCTTGGCCTCTTGGTCACTGTGAATGCCTGACGTGAAGTAGTTCCAATTACCAACCCAGCCAAGACTGATAAGGTTATGGTTGCTTTCTTCAATTCGATCGCTTCCAGTGAAGTTAGAGCCATAATAGTCTGAGCCTTGATCTAAGCGTTTTGTTTCTGTATCTGCAATAAATAAGCCGTTACCATCTAAATGCCCTACAGTATAGTAGGTTCCAGTTGTTTCGCCTGAGGCTGTATCCTTAGCTCCAAAAAAGAGAACTTGCTTGTCCCGACCATCAGTTGTTGTCATTGTTTTGAGAACGGGACACTCGATAGGAGCGTTGTCCTGCCAGTTACGACCCTTAAAAAATGTTTCGGGTAGGATTTTGGAGTCTCCCTTGCTATCTGCTTTGGTCCAGTTGATACCATCTTGAGATTGATAAACACCTAAGGCGTCACCTTCAGCGACATACATGAGTAATTTGTCTTTGAAGTGGAAGACATAAGGATCGCGGAAGTCTTTACCGTTATAGGATTGTTCCTTTGTCAATAAAGGTTTACCATCTTTTAAGGCTTTAGTAAAGCTAGTTCCCTTGTCATTTGATGCACTAGCATAGATTGCTTGGCTTCCATCATCCATGAGTCCAGTAAAATAGGCGACAGGTTCTTCGTTTTGGATACCAGAAATCCCCTGACTATCTGTGACTACACTCCCTGTCCAAGCAGAATGCCATCCTTCTTTAGAGTCGCCACCCTTTGCTGGTATAGCAGTCTCTTGTTTACTATAGGTGATAAAATCTTTAGTCGTTGTATGTATCCAATCTTGACCGCTAGGTCCAAAAGGATCAGTAGCCCCATCTACAGAATGTAGAAAATAGATATCATAGTAATTTTTTTCTTGATTCCACACGATAGTCTGTAGGTCGTTAGACCATCCTTTATGAGATGCTAGATGAAAGGTTTGACTCATAGAAACCTTATTTGTTTTTTGGGAAGGATTGTTAGCGTTCTCATTTTTTATTATAAAAACAAAAAATAAAATTAAAAAAACGAGAGCTAAAATTAGAGGTGAATATTTTGATTCCATATAGTGATATTTCCTGATAAAATTACTTATTTTGTAGTTATTATTTTAACAAAAAAATAGTTTTTTACAAAAAATATAAATTTGTCATTAAAAAAAGATTGGAATTTAGATTAAAAAATGATAGAATAAAACATGTGAAAACCTAAAAGGAGAGTTTAATATGGATAGTACAGTTAATTCACAGTCAAATACAGTAGCACCAAAGCAAGCAGAGTGCAAAAAGATGCGTTATAGCATCCGTAAGGTTGCCACAGTAGGGGCAACATCAGCGCTCGTTGGTACCTTGGCATTTTTGGGTGCCACTCAGGTAAAAGCTGATCAAGTTACAGAAACAGCACCAGCGGTAGCTACTGCGACAGCAACACCAGAAACAAGCACAGCATCTCTAACGGTAGCCAGTGAAACAGCAACAAGTGTGGCAACTTCAGAAGCAGTTGAATCTTCAGTTGCACATTCAGAGGTTGCAACTACACCAGTTACAGAGACACAACCAAGCAACACAACTCCATCAGTAGTCGAAGAAAAGGCGTCTAGCACAGTAGTGACATCTTCATCAGATGCAACAACACCTTCATCAACAGTTGCTGCGGTTTCTGCTCCAGCTCATACATCAGAGGCTGCAGTAGAAGCACCAACTTCAACAGCAAGCTCAGAAACAGCTGATACACACACTGAAGTAGCCCTTAAACCTACTGAAAACAGCGCTGCTAATGCAAACCTTAGCAAACTTAATGGTCGTATCAAGTCTATTGTTGAAGATAATATGACCTCAGATCAAATCGTTGCCTTGACTGAGGAAGAAATTAAAGCACTTAATAAAGTTGACTTTAGTGATGATGCAATCAAGGGTACAGGTACTAGCTTGACTTACCGTAACTTGAAAGATATCGTTGCTAGCTTCTTGAAGCAAGACAGCAAATTGGCAGTTCCTTACTTTAAAGCAGATACAATCATCAATATGCCTGCTTTCAACACTGTTGATGCCCAAACGATGAAAAAAGAAGAAATCGACGTTTGGGATTCTTGGCCAGTCCAAGATGCTAAGTCAGGTGTAGTTAGCAACTGGAATGGTTACCAGTTGGTTATTTCAATGGCCGGTGCACCAAATAAAAATTCAAACCACATTTACTTGCTCTATAGTAAATACGGAGATAATGACTTTACACATTGGAAAAATGCGGGTCCAATCTTTGGTTATAATGCCCTTGAAGATGACCAACAATGGTCAGGTTCAGCGACGGTAAACTCTGACGGTAGTATCCAACTTTATTACACTAAGAATGATACTAGTGGTGGTAAATTAAACTGGCAACAATTGGCTAGTGCTACACTTAACTTGGCTGTTGAAAACGACGAAGTTGTTATCAAGTCAGTTGAAAATGACCACATTCTCTTTGGTGGAGATAATTATCACTATCAAAGCTATCCTAAATTTATGAGTACTTTTGATGATGACCATAACCATGATGGTAATCCAGACCGTACGGATAACTACTGTCTTCGTGACCCACACATCATTGAAGATAACGGTAGCCGTTACCTTATTTTTGAATCAAATACAGGTGACGAAAACTACCAAGGCGAAAAACAAATTTACAAATGGTCAAACTATGGAGGAGATGACGCCTTTAACCTTAAGTCATTCCTCAATATTGTTAATAATAAACACCTTTACAACCTTGCATCATGGGCAAATGGTTCTATCGGTATCTTGAAACTTGATGATAATGAGAAAAATCCATCTGTAGCTGAACTTTACACACCGCTTGTCACTAGCCACATGGTTACTGATGAAGTAGAACGTCCAAGTGTTGTTAAGATGGGTGGCAAGTATTACCTCTTCACTGCTTCACGTATCAACAAATCTACGGATGCTGAAGGTACTGTAGCAGCGCGTAAAGCTGTCGGTGATGACGTTGTCATGCTTGGATTCGTATCAGACAGCCTCCGAGGAAAATATCGTCCACTTAATGGCTCAGGTGTGGTCTTGACAGCCTCTGTACCAGCTGACTGGCGTACATCTACCTATTCTTACTATGCGGTTCCTGTTGAAGGCTCATCAGATACTCTTTTGGTAACTTCTTACATGACTAACCGTGGTGGAATTGCCGGTGCTGAGAATAAATCAACATGGGCTCCAAGCTTCCTCATTAAGATGAATGAAGATGATACTACAGAAGTTCTTCCTAAGATGACCAACCAAGGGGACTGGATTTGGGATAAATCTAGTGAAAGCTTGGTACACGTAGGCGATCAAAACAGTGCTAAATTGCCAAACGAGGACTTTAATGTAGATTATTATGCAGTGTCAGATTATGGTCTTAAACCACATACTTATCCTACAGTTGATGGTTCAACAGGCGTTTCTGAAGCTCGCGGTGTCTTAACTGTAACTGTTAAAGATGGTGGAGATAAGAAGGCAGATAAGCCAGAAACACCAGTAAGTCCAACAGAAGGTAATCATTCTGTTGATGATAAGACTAATAAACCAGGAACTTCTAAACCGGCGGACAATAATCAACCATCAGCTGATAAAGAAGATAAACCAACAAGTCCTACGAATCCGGATTCTCCAGCTCGTACTCCTTTCCCATATTATGGAGACCACTCTAATGATAACAATTCTTCAAATGATCATCATGTAGCGGTCCCTGTGAAACCTTCGACAGGAGATTCTGTGGGTGATCGTCGTCCAGTAGCTCAAGCCGCAGAGATTGCGACACCAGTACCAAAGACTATTGTAGCAACTGGACCAACTGTTCCAACGAATATTGTTAAAGAAGAGTCTGTGACTGAAACAGAAGCTCCAAAACCAGTTAAGTCTGAAGAAAAAGTTCAGTCTCACGGAGTTGATAAAGCTAATGAAGTAACTAAGTCTGATGAGTCAAGTAAAGGCAACAATACTAAAGTTGCTACCAAACTTGCTACGACTCCTAAGACACCAAGTGATTCAGAAGGTTCAAACAGCAACATTCTTTCAATCTTGGCGACTATCTTTGCAGCAATTGCTAGTCTAGCTTTTCTTGGCTATGGTTTGGTCACAGGAAAGATTCATTTACCTAAAAAATAATCCTTTTCAAAAACGTTTGCAGAAAAGCAAGCGTTTTTTTTGCCTTTTTGATATAATGGAGTGAGTATAAAGCAAAGGAAGAAACTATTATGGGTAAATTTCAAGTTATTTCACATCCACTGATTCAACATAAACTTTCAATCCTCCGTCGTGAGGATACTTCTACTAAGGACTTCCGTGAGCTAGTTAATGAAATTGCTATGCTTATGGGTTACGAAGTATCTCGTGACCTTCCTCTCGAAGAGGTTGAAATTCAAACACCAATTACCAAAACAGTACAAAAACAACTTTCTGGTAAGAAATTAGCGATTGTTCCAATCCTTCGTGCGGGTATTGGTATGGTCGATGGTTTTCTTAGCCTTGTACCAGCAGCTAAAGTTGGTCATATTGGTATGTATCGTGATGAGGAAACTCTTGAGCCGGTTGAGTACTTGGTTAAATTACCAGAAGACATTGATCAACGTCAGATCTTTGTAGTAGACCCAATGCTTGCGACTGGTGGTTCAGCAATCTTGGCAGTAGACTCACTTAAAAAACGTGGCGCTGCTAATATCAAGTTTGTTTGCTTGGTTGCAGCACCAGAAGGTGTCAAAAAATTGCAAGATGCTCACCCAGATATCGATATCTACACAGCATCTTTGGATGAGAAACTTAATGAAAACGGTTATATTGTTCCAGGTCTTGGAGATGCAGGTGACCGTCTCTTTGGTACAAAATAAGTTGAAAAGGGAAAATTTCCCTTTTTTTACTAGATTAATAAGTTTAAAGTGAAATTATTTTAGGGGGGGTTAGCACTCTTTCCAAAAGAGTGCTAAGAATGATGTTTTTTATTTGACCTAATTTGACTAAAATCATATAATAGCATCAAGACAATATTAAAAGGAGGATTCATATGATTCCTGTAGTAATTGAACAAACATCACGCGGTGAGCGTTCTTATGATATTTACTCACGTTTGCTCAAGGATCGTATCATCATGTTAACAGGTCCTGTTGAAGATAATATGGCAAACTCAATTATTGCCCAACTCTTGTTCTTGGATGCTCAAGACAATACAAAAGATATCTATCTTTATGTTAATACACCAGGTGGATCCGTTTCGGCAGGTCTTGCCATTGTTGATACAATGAACTTCATCAAGTCTGATGTTCAGACTATCGTTATGGGGATGGCAGCATCTATGGGAACAGTTATCGCTTCAAGCGGTACCAAAGGTAAACGTTTCATGTTGCCAAATGCAGAGTACATGATTCACCAACCAATGGGTGGTACTGGTGGCGGTACGCAACAAACAGACATGGCTATCGCAGCTGAACACTTGCTCAAGACACGTAATAACTTGGAGCAAATCTTAGCAGATAATTCTGGACAACCAATTGAAAAGGTTCATGTAGACGCTGAACGTGACAATTGGATGAGTGCTCAAGAAACGCTTGAATATGGTTTCATCGATGAAATCATGGCTAATAACCAATTAAAATAAACTGAGCTTGTCTTAAATAAAAGTCAGATGCAAATCGGTTGTATAAGGACCGTTTCATCTGGCTTTTTGTGTTATAATAGAAAACATGTTAATAATCAATGAGGAGTTGCTTGCGATTGATCAAGCTATAGAGTATCTTGTTTCGTATTTTCTAAAGCTACCTGAGGTAGAGAATTATCGTTTAAAACGCCAGAAATTCGAAAATGATAGAGAACTTCAAGAGCAACTCTTTGCATTTCAAAAATTAAAGGATAGCTATGATACTGCTAAGGCGTATGAGGCTTTTAGACCAGATGTGAGAGAGTTGAAACGTCAGGTTTTGCGAATGAAGCGTCAAATTGATTTAAACGAGGTGGTTATTGGCTATCGTCAGGCAGAGTTCGATTTACAGACTATTTTAGCCAATCTTGGTGAGGAGATTGCCCAAGCTGTTTCAGACCAGATTTTTATTGATACTGGGCTACCTCTTGCCCCTCATAAACCACATCATAAAAAGGGAGACACGAACATAAAGGAGAAGATGAGTCATGATTAAGCGTCAAGGCATTATTGTTTATTTATATTACAATAGAGACTTACGTAAAATTGCCAAGTTTGGGGATGTTGTCTACCATTCTTATAAGATGCGTTATGTGCACCTTTATGTAGATGAGGACAAGGTCGAGGATATTTTGAAAGAGCTCGATGGAATGAAAGCAGTGAAAAAAGTTCTGCCTTCTTACTATTCTGATATTGATATGGACTTTGTAGGTAGTCTGGAACGTTACGACACCTCAGTCCCTGAACCGTATAAGAACTTTTCTCTTTAATAAGAGAAAAGTTTTTTTCTTTTTAAAGAGTTATTCTTAAAGTAATGGAAACGATTACTGCCGCTAAAGCTTAGTTATGTGTAGTTGACAATTGTCTGATAATTCTGTAAGCTATAAGGTGGACTTTTTTAAGAAAATATTAAGGAGAAATCTTATGTCTAAAAAGATCACACTTATTGTGTTAGCCTTTTTTGCATCCATTTTCTTGGTTGCTTGTGGTAAGTCACCAGACGTGACTGCTAAAGCCACTGGTACCAAGATTGGGGATACGATTAAGATCGGTGTCAACATGGAGTTGACAGGTCCTGTTGCGGCCTATGGTAAAGCCGAGCAAAATGGTATTAAGTTGGCTGTTGAAGAAATCAATAAAGCTGGCGGTGTTGATGGTAAAAAGCTAGAACTCGTCACTAAAGATAATAAATCTGAAAATGCTGAAGCTTCAACATCTTCAACTAACTTGGCTATCCAGAATAATGTAAATGCTATCGTTGGTCCGGCAACATCTGGTGCAGTTGCTGCTGCCAGCCTTGTATCTCAAAAAACAGGGGTTCCTTTGATGACTCCATCTGGTACACAGGATGACCTTACGGTAGATGCTAAAGGAACGAAGAAATTCGTTTTCCGTACAACCTTTAAAGATAGTTACCAAGGTAAAGTTTTGGCAGCTTATTCCTTTAATAACTTGCATGCTAAGAAGGTCGTTCTTTACTACGATAATGCTTCTGATTATGCTAAGGGGATTGCGGATGAATTCAAGCGTGAATACAAAGGCCAAATCGTTACTGAAGCAACTTTCGCTTCAGGGGATAAGGACTATCAATCAGCTTTGACTAAATTCAAAGACCTTGATTATGATGCTATTGTAATGCCTGGTTATTATACTGAAACAGGTATTATCACTAAACAAGCACGTGACCTTGGAATTGATAAACCAATCCTTGGACCTGACGGATTTAGTGATGCGAAATTTACAGAGCTTGCAGGTAAAAAGAATGCCTCAAACGTTTACTACGTATCAGGATATTCAACAAAAGTTTCTCTTTCTGATAAAGCATCAGGCTTCATCGAAGCATATAAGAAAACTTACAAGACTGAACCAAATATGTTTGCTGCGTTAGCCTACGACTCTGTTTATATGGTTGCAGAAGCCTCTAAGGGTGCGAAAACATCAGTTGATATTACCAATAATCTTGCAAAAATGAAAAACTATGTTGGGGTTACCGGTAAAATGACAATTGACAAGGAGCATAACCCGATTAAAGCAGCTCTTATGGTTAAAAGAGATAATGGTGAAGAAGTTTCAGCAGAAGCCGTTGAAATTGAAAAATAAGCTCTTATCTTTACTGAAAATGAACTAGAAAGTTTGGTTATATATGTTTTTTGAACAACTTCCCCAACAACTAGTCAATGGTATCATCTTGGGTAGTATCTATGCCCTACTTGCCCTTGGTTATACTATGGTTTATGGGATTATCAAATTGATTAACTTTGCCCATGGAGACATCTACATGATAGGTGCCTTCGTTGGTTACTATGCGATTAACAGCTTGAAGATGAATTTCTGGATTGCCCTTGTGTTCTCCATGATTGTATGTGCCATTTTAGGGGTTGTTATCGAGTTCTTGGCTTATCGCCCACTCCGTAATTCAACACGTATTTCTGCCTTGATTACGGCCATTGGTGTGTCATTCTTCCTTGAATACATCATGGTTTACTTCGTCGGAGCAGACACACGTTCATTCCCACAATCAATTAAAATGCATACCTATCATCTTGGATCAATCTCTGTGACGAATGTGCAATTGCTGATTTTGGTGGTTGCCCTTGTTCTCATGGTTGCTCTGCAATTGATTGTTAAGAAAACTAAAATGGGTAAAGCCATGCGTGCGGTATCTGTAGATAGCGATGCAGCTGAATTGATGGGTATTAATGTTAACAATACTATCAGCTTTACATTTGCTCTTGGCTCTTCACTTGCGGGTGCTGCCGGTGTCCTTATTGGACTTTACTACAACTCAATTGAACCTCTTATGGGTATGACACCAGGTATTAAAGCCTTTGTTGCCGCTGTTCTTGGTGGTATCGGTATTATCCCAGGCGCAGCCCTTGGTGGATTTGTTATCGGTATTTTGGAGACTCTATCAACTGCAATTGGTTTGTCAAGTTACCGTGATGCCATTGTTTATGGTGTCTTGATTGTTATCCTCTTGGTTCGTCCAGCGGGTATCCTCGGTAAAAATGTGAAAGAGAAGGTGTAAGACATGAAGAAAAATCTAAAAGTAAACCTTATTTGGTTTGGTCTTATCATTGGGCTCTTCCTTATCTTGAAAGGCCTTGAACTTTCAGGTATCATGAACCTTTACTACATCCAAATCTTAATGGGAATTGGTATTTCAATTCTTATGGGACTTGGTACTAACTTGGTCCTTGGTTTCTCAGGACAATTTACACTTGGACAAGCCGGTTTCATGGCAATTGGTGCTTACTCATCTGCTATTATTACTGGCATGATGCCAACTTATGATGGTTTCTACCTCTCTATGGTTGTTGGTGTTATCATTGCAGCTGTCGTTGCCCTTATCTTTGGTCTACCTACTCTTCGTTTGAAGGGAGATTACCTTGCCATTGCCACTCTTGGTATGGCGGAAATTATCCGTATCATTATTGTTAATGGTGGTGAATTGACCAATGGTGCCGCTGGTTTGACAGGAATTCTTCCTTATACAAGTTGGCCTGTCATTTATTTCTTTGTAGTCATCATCACAATTTTAGTGCTAAACTTCTTGCGTTCAGCGACTGGTCGTCAAGCTATTACACTTCGTGAAGATGAAATTGCTGCAGAGTCAATGGGTGTTAACGTCACAAAAATGAAGGTACTTATCTTTGTTATCGGTGCCATGATTTCAGCGATTGCCGGTTCACTTTATGTTAGCTACATCGGTACTGTCGTGCCAAAAGATTTCACCATTATGAAATCAATTGATTACCTTATCATTGCCGTTCTTGGTGGTCTCGGATCAATTACAGGTACTGTCATTGCCGCTATTGTTCTTGGTATTATCAATATGTTCCTTCAAAACGTTTCAAACCTCCGTATGATTATTTACGCATTGGCTTTGATTCTTGTCATGCTTTTCCGCCCAAGTGGACTTCTTGGAACGAAAGAACTCTATCTCTCAAAATTCTTCAATAAATCTAAGGAGGGCAAATAAAAATGGCACTTCTTGAAGTTAAAAAATTGACTAAAAACTTTGGTGGTCTGACTGCCGTTGGTGATGTTTCAATGGAACTCAACGAGGGTGAATTGGTCGGACTTATCGGACCAAACGGTGCTGGTAAGACAACCTTGTTCAACTTGTTGACAGGTGTTTATGAACCAAGTGAAGGAACCGTTACCCTCGATGGTACAGTTCTAAATGGTAAGGCACCTTATAAGATTGCTTCTCTTGGTTTGTCACGTACCTTCCAAAATATCCGCCTTTTCAAAGATATGACTGTACTTGAAAATGTTCTTGTTGGTTTGTCAAATAAACAACCTTCAAACTTCTTTGCATCACTCTTGCGTTTGCCTAAGTACTATTCAGGTGAAGAAGAGTTGAAAGAAAAAGCTATGAAATTATTGGCTATCTTCAACTTGGATGATGAAGCAGAAACACTTGCGAAGAACTTGGCATATGGACAACAACGTCACTTGGAAATTGTACGTGCATTAGCAACGGAACCTAAAATTCTTTTCCTTGATGAACCAGCTGCAGGTATGAACCCACAAGAAACAGCTGAGTTGACGGCTCATATTCGTCAAATTCAAAAAGACTTTGGTATCACAATTATCTTGATTGAGCACGATATGAGTCTGGTCATGGATGTTACTGAGCGTATCTATGTTTTGGAATATGGACGCTTGATTGCAGAAGGAACACCTGATGAAATTAAGAATAACAAACGTGTTATTGAAGCTTACTTGGGAGGTGAAGCATAATGGCTATGTTAAAAGTTGAAAATCTCTCAATTAAATACGGATCAATTGAAGCTGTTAAAAATGTTAGCTTTGAGGTTAATGAAGGTGAAGTTGTAACACTTATCGGTGCTAATGGTGCCGGTAAGACATCTATTCTTCGTACCATTTCTGGTCTTGTTCGTCCAACTGCTGGAACTATTTCGTACCTTGGAAAAGATATTCACAAAACACCAGCTCGTAAGATTGTCGCAGAAGGATTGGCTCAGGTCCCAGAAGGGCGCCATGTTTTCCCAGGATTAACTGTCTTGGAAAATCTTGAAATGGGAGCCTTCCTTCATACAAATAAAGAGGAAAATGCAGCTCTCTTGAAGAAAGTCTTCCAACGTTTTCCACGTCTAGAAGAACGTAAAAATCAAGATGCAGCCACACTTTCTGGTGGTGAGCAACAAATGCTTGCAATGGGCCGTGCCCTTATGAGCCGTCCAAAACTCTTGCTTTTGGATGAACCTTCAATGGGACTTGCCCCAATCTTTATTCAAGAAATTTTCGACATTATCGAAGATATCAAGGCACAAGGGACTACCGTTCTTTTGATTGAACAAAATGCCAATAAGGCTTTGTCAATTGCGGATCGTGGTTATGTTCTTGAAACTGGTAAAGTCGTTCTTTCAGGTACTGGTAAAGAGCTTCTTGCGTCAGACGAAGTTCGTAAAGCCTATCTTGGAGGATAAGAAAAAGCGCCCAAGGGCGTTTTTCTATAGTCTTATCGTGATTGTAATTTGCTAATTTTTCAGTAAAATAGTGCAATCGTTTACAATTAGTGTGGTATAATACAAGTAAGAAATTATTCGGAGGAAAATGAAAATGGCAGTAAAAGATTTTATGGCGAAGCGTGTGGTCTACGTTTCACCACAAACAACTGTTGCAGCAGCTGCAGACATTATGCGTGAAAAAGGTTTGCGCCGCTTACCAGTAATTGAGAACGACAAGCTGGTTGGTCTTATCACAGAAGGGACAATGGCTGATGCCTCACCATCTAAAGCAACTAGCTTATCAATCTATGAGATGAACTATCTTCTTAATAAGACAAAGGTAGGAGACATTATGATCAAGAATGTCCTTACTGTTTCCAAATATGCTAGTCTTGAGGATGCTATCTATATCATGCTTCAAAATAAAGTTGGTGTTCTTCCCGTTGTGGACAATGACCAAATTTCTGGAATTATTACAGACAAGGATGTTTTTCGTGCCTTTTTGGAAATCTCTGGCTATGGTCAAGCCGGAATCCGTATTGGGCTTGAAGTCTTAGATACGCCACGTGTCCTGGAAAAAATTGCCAACCTCATTTCTAGTGAAAATCTCAACATTGAACGTACAATTGTTGCACCTAAAAATGATACTGTTCTTCGTGTTGAACTTCAAGTTGAAGGGGATGTGGAACCAGAACACCTTAAAAAAGTTTTTGTAGAAGCAGGGTTTACAGTTACCGAAATTGCTGAAACAGAATCAAAAGAGTTAGACTAATAAGAAAAGGGAGTCAGAGCTTAACGAATTTATCTCTGAATCTCACTCCCATAGGTTAGTAGCTTAGCAACAGGTTCTTCTATTTGAACGACTAGTTGCCGGCTATAAGTTTTTGACAGTAAAAAAAGAAGCTGAACATTTAATGTTCTAGCTTCTTTTTTGTTAGTCTTGGAAATCATAAAGTGTTGTAGAAAGGTAACGTTCACCATTATCAGGCAATAGTGTCAATACTTTTTTACCTTCGCCGAGTTCAGCGGCAACTTTAAGAGCAGCAGCAATAGCAGCACCTGATGAGATACCAGCTAGGAAACCTTCCTCGCTACCCAATGTACGTGATGTTGCGATAGCTTCATCAGAAGGAATACGCACAACACTGTCATATGATTTTGTATCCAATGTGTCAGGAATAAATCCAGTTGAAATACCTTGAATTTTGTGTGGCCCTGGTTTGTCACCATTCAATACAGCAGATTCATCAGCTTCAATACCATAAACTTTGATATTTGGGTTAGCAGCTTTCAGAGTTTTAGAAACACCTGAAATAGTACCACCAGTACCGATACCTGCGACAAAGGCATCCAAACCATCTGCACCAAAATCTTCAAGAATCTCTTGGCCAGTTGTATCAGCATGAACAGCTGGATTTGAAGGGTTAGCAAATTGAAGTGGCACCCAACCATTGCGTTCAGCCGCAACTTCCTTAGCTTTAGCGATAGCACCCTTCATTCCTTCGCTACCAGGTGTCAAAACAAGTTCAGCACCATAAGCTTGGATGATTTTACGACGTTCAACACTCATTGTGTCAGGCATTACGATAACGATCTTGTAGCCTTTGGCAGCGCCAACCCAAGCTAGACCAATACCAGTGTTACCTGAAGTTGGTTCAACGATAGTATCTCCAGGTTTAATTGTACCGGCTTTTTCAGCATCTTCAATCATACGAAGAGCAATACGGTCTTTAACTGAAGAACCAGGGTTAAATGCTTCAAGTTTAACATAAACATCTGCTGAACCTTCTGGAACAATAGAGTTAAGTTTAATAACTGGTGTTTTTCCAACAAGTTCGGTAATTGAGTTGTAAATTGTCATATTTAAAATCCTCTTAATCTTTGGTTGATGGTTTTAAGTATACGACGGTAGGCCTAACTTGTAAAATACATCTTCTTTATCACTGTGATAACGTTTAACTATCAAAGGGGAATTTCAACGATTTTTTTGCCAGACTTTTGATAACTTACTTTTCCTTGATAGAAGTTAGTAAGCTCTTGTCCAAGCCTTTCAATTTCAGACTCTTCAACAAACAAAGTTGTAGAAACATCAGATAAGAAAGTTGTATCAAATTCTTGGAGCCCTTCTTTTTCAAGAAAATTGGAGAAGACTTGGTATTGAGAGTAGGTTAACTCTATGGTTAGCCCAGTTAATTCCTTGACTTCAACTCGACCAATTTCTTCAATGGCATGAGCAACGCTACCAGAGTAAGCACGGATAAGGCCACCAGCTCCAAGCTTGATTCCACCAAAATAACGGGTTACTACTGCCACGACATTAGTTAGTCCTTGTTTTTCTAGGACAGTAAGCATGGGAACACCAGCCGTCCCAGAAGGTTCACCATCATCACTAGAACGCTTAATTTGCCCATCTTCTCCGACAATCATTGCTGAGCAAGAGTGATTGGCCTTGTGATGCTCTTTTTTAATCTGAGCAATATATTCTCTTCCTTCTTCTTCACTGCTAATGCGTTTCAAGTGACAAATAAAACGAGATTTTTTGATTTCTTCTTCAACGATTCCATCGTTGGTAATAGTTTTGTAATCCATAAAAAAATTTTATCATAAAAACGTGAATTCAAACATATTTTCGAATAGAAAGGTATGGTACCTAAAGAATATTATGGACGACTATTTACAGAAGATCAATTGCCAACAGACTATTATTCTGAGGCTTTAACATTAGAAAGCATGGTAAAGATAGATAATCAACTCAGGTGCAAAAGATGTTTTAGTCCAATAGAGGAAGAATGGCAATTACCAAATGGCAAACATTACTGCAGAGCTTGTATAGTCTTTGGTAGAAACCAAGAAGGGAAGCAACTTTATTACTTTGCTTCAAAAGAAGCTGACATCAACTTTCCTGTTCTAAAGTGGTCGGGGAAATTAACTTCTTATCAAGCTGAGGTCTCAGAGAAACTGTTGAAAACTTATCAACAACAGAAAAACAGTCTTGTACATGCTGTAACTGGTGCTGGTAAGACGGAAATGATTTATAAAATCGTTGCCTATGTTCTTGAAACTAAAGGCCGAGTTGCTATTGCCAGTCCTCGGGTTGATGTTTGCCGAGAATTGCATATACGTCTTCAAAGAGATTTTACGTGTAGTATTTCCTTACTTCATGCTGAAAGCGAGCCATACGACGGGAGTCCGTTTGTCATAGCCACCACACATCAATTGCTAAAATTTTATCAGAGTTTTGACTTAATTATCGTTGACGAAGTAGATGCTTTCCCCTTTGTAGGAAATCCTATGTTAAATCATGCTGTTAAGCAAGCAAAGAAAAAAACCGGACAGCTTATTTACCTAACAGCAACTTCTACAGTATCTCTGGAAGAGCAAGTACGAGTCGGTGTACTAGAAAAATACCACCTTGCCAGACGCTTTCATGGTAACCCTTTAGTGATTCCTCAATTCTTTTGGCAAGGGAAATTACAACAATCTTTATCTAAGCAAAAACTTCCAAGACCCCTCCTTAGACAACTCAAGAAGCAAAGAAAATCAAAGTTTCCTTTATTAATCTTTTTTCCCAATATAGCAATGGGTGAGAGATTTACCAAAATTCTTCAAAACTATTTCCCAGAAGAAAAAATAGCATTTGTTTCCTCAAAAAGTAAAGAGCGTTCAGAAATGGTAAAGAAATTTAGGAAACAAGATCTGACTATTCTTGTGACGACTACCATTCTTGAGCGTGGGGTGACCTTTCCTAAAGTAGATGTTTTTGTGTGCATGGCAAATCACCACTTATTTACAAGTTCGAGTCTTCTTCAGATTGGTGGTAGGGTGGGGCGCTCGCCCGAGAGACCTACAGGAAAACTCTATTTCTTTCATGAAGGACTATCTAAATCGATATTGCAATGTCGACAAGAAATAAAAGCAATGAATAGAAAAGGAGGATTTGATGATGAGATGTTTAATGTGCAATGAAAGTATCGAAGTGATTCCCAGATTACGCTATTTGCTCACGTTTACGGAAAGTAAGGAATATTGCTGCACAGAATGTAAGAGTCATTTTAAGAAACTCTCAAAAGTAAGGTGTCCAAATTGTTACAAAGAAATGCACGGAAATGAATGTGTTGATTGTCAAATTTGGAAGAAAAAAGGTTACACTCCAAATCACATTGCAATCTTTCGCTATGAAGGGTTTATGAAAGAGTACTTTAGTCATTATAAATTTATGGGCGACTATTACCTAAGGAAAATTTTTCAAGAAGATATTGCGGATGCACTGAACCCCTTATTAAAGAAAGGATACACATTAGTCCCAGTGCCACTCTCGGAAGAACGATTTGCCGAAAGGGGCTTCAACCAGGTTGAAGGATTGCTAGAGGGACTCCCCTATCAAAACATTTTTGGGAAAAAGGATATTGAAAAGCAATCTTCTAAAACAAGGAAAGAACGTTTAAATCAAGAAAACCCATTTTTTATAAAACAAAACGTAGAGTTATCAAGAAAAATTGTTATAGTAGATGATATCTATACAACGGGCTCGACGATTTATAAAATGGTTCAATTATTGCAAAAAACACATGTTGAGGAAATTGTGACCTTTTCCCTAGCCAGATAATAAAAATCCTTGCAAATTTTCATGAAAAGGATATAATAAAAATAAAGAAAACGCTAACAAGCGAGAAAGAGGTCTTTTATGATTAAATATAGTATCCGTGGTGAAAACATCGAAGTAACGGAAGCTCTTCGTGACTATGTTGAAAATAAACTTAGCAAAATTGAAAAATATTTCAACCAAGACCAAGAATTGAATGCACGTGTAAATCTTAAGATTTATCGTGGAAAAACTGCTAAAGTGGAAGTTACCATACCAACAGGATCTGTTATTTTACGTGCAGAAGATATTTCACAGGATATGTATGGTTCAATTGACTTGGTAGTTGATAAGATTGAAAGACAAATCCGTAAAAACAAAACAAAAATTGCTCGTAAACATCGTGAAAAAGTATCCACAGGTGAGGTATTCTCAGTTGACTTTAACAAGGAAGAAGTTGAAGAAGCACCATCTATTGAAGTTGTGAGAACAAAAAACATTGAGTTGAAACCAATGGATGTTGAGGAAGCTATTCTTCAGATGGAATTGTTAAGCCATGACTTCTTTATCTATGCTGATAGCGAAGATCATACAACAAATGTACTTTACAAACGTGAAGATGGTAATTACGGCTTGATCGAAGCCAAATAGAATAATTAGGCGGGATATATGTATGTCCTGCTTATTTATTTTGGCAAAAAATCACTAATCGAAAAAGTAAAACATAAGTTAACTTAATAATAAAAAAGTTATTGACAAGGTAAGCAAGAGATGATAATATGAATAGGCTACATCGGAGGATGAAGCAGAGACACGAGGAAGTTTGGAAAAAACTTTTCAAAAAGTGTTGACAAGATATTCTAGATTTGCTAGAATATAGGAGTTGTCTTAAGAGAGACAAAGACCTTTGAGAACTGAATAAGAAACCAAGTGCAGGGTTATGATAGAAGAAATTATAACCTGTCAATTTACAAGAAAAAAACGTCAGAAGACGGAAATGAGTTAACGCTCGAACGATTATTAAAGAATTTAATGAGAGTTTGATCCTGGCTCAGGACGAACGCTGGCGGCGTGCCTAATACATGCAAGTAGAACGCTGAAGAGAGGAGCTTGCTCTTCTTGGAAGAGTTGCGAACGGGTGAGTAACGCGTAGGTAACCTGCCTTGTAGCGGGGGATAACTATTGGAAACGATAGCTAATACCGCATAACAATGGGTGACCCATGTCATTCATTTGAAAGGGGCAACTGCTCCACTACAAGATGGACCTGCGTTGTATTAGCTAGTAGGTGAGGTAACGGCTCACCTAGGCGACGATACATAGCCGACCTGAGAGGGTGATCGGCCACACTGGGACTGAGACA
>NZ_JAQFJQ010000029.1:0-4717 GCF_030440175.1 Streptococcus sp. SV2 | reverse complement strand
AAAGGGGCAACTGCTCCACTACAAGATGGACCTGCGTTGTATTAGCTAGTAGGTGAGGTAACGGCTCACCTAGGCGACGATACATAGCCGACCTGAGAGGGTGATCGGCCACACTGGGACTGAGACACGGCCCAGACTCCTACGGGAGGCAGCAGTAGGGAATCTTCGGCAATGGGGGCAACCCTGACCGAGCAACGCCGCGTGAGTGAAGAAGGTTTTCGGATCGTAAAGCTCTGTTGTAAGTCAAGAACGAGTGTGAGAGTGGAAAGTTCACACTGTGACGGTAGCTTACCAGAAAGGGACGGCTAACTACGTGCCAGCAGCCGCGGTAATACGTAGGTCCCGAGCGTTGTCCGGATTTATTGGGCGTAAAGCGAGCGCAGGCGGTTTGATAAGTCTGAAGTTAAAGGCTGTGGCTCAACCATAGTTCGCTTTGGAAACTGTCAAACTTGAGTGCAGAAGGGGAGAGTGGAATTCCATGTGTAGCGGTGAAATGCGTAGATATATGGAGGAACACCGGTGGCGAAAGCGGCTCTCTGGTCTGTAACTGACGCTGAGGCTCGAAAGCGTGGGGAGCGAACAGGATTAGATACCCTGGTAGTCCACGCCGTAAACGATGAGTGCTAGGTGTTGGGTCCTTTCCGGGATTCAGTGCCGCAGCTAACGCATTAAGCACTCCGCCTGGGGAGTACGACCGCAAGGTTGAAACTCAAAGGAATTGACGGGGGCCCGCACAAGCGGTGGAGCATGTGGTTTAATTCGAAGCAACGCGAAGAACCTTACCAGGTCTTGACATCCCGATGCTATTTCTAGAGATAGGAAGTTACTTCGGTACATCGGTGACAGGTGGTGCATGGTTGTCGTCAGCTCGTGTCGTGAGATGTTGGGTTAAGTCCCGCAACGAGCGCAACCCCTATTGTTAGTTGCCATCATTCAGTTGGGCACTCTAGCGAGACTGCCGGTAATAAACCGGAGGAAGGTGGGGATGACGTCAAATCATCATGCCCCTTATGACCTGGGCTACACACGTGCTACAATGGTTGGTACAACGAGTTGCGAGTCGGTGACGGCGAGCTAATCTCTTAAAGCCAATCTCAGTTCGGATTGTAGGCTGCAACTCGCCTACATGAAGTCGGAATCGCTAGTAATCGCGGATCAGCACGCCGCGGTGAATACGTTCCCGGGCCTTGTACACACCGCCCGTCACACCACGAGAGTTTGTAACACCCGAAGTCGGTGAGGTAACCTTATGGAGCCAGCCGCCTAAGGTGGGATAGATGATTGGGGTGAAGTCGTAACAAGGTAGCCGTATCGGAAGGTGCGGCTGGATCACCTCCTTTCTAAGGAAAAACGGAATGTACTTGAGTTTCTTATTTAGTTTTGAGAGGTCTTGTGGGGCCTTAGCTCAGCTGGGAGAGCGCCTGCTTTGCACGCAGGAGGTCAGCGGTTCGATCCCGCTAGGCTCCATTGAATCGAAAGATTCAAGTATTGTCCATTGAAAATTGAATATCTATATCAAATTCCATATGTAATAAAATACATATAGATAGTAACAAGAAAATAAACCGAAACGCTGTGAATATTTAATGAGTTAGGTCGTAAGACCAAAATAAGGTTAAGTTAATAAGGGCGCACGGTGGATGCCTTGGCACTAGAAGCCGATGAAGGACGTGACTAACGACGAAATGCTTTGGGGAGCTGTAAGTGAGCAAAGATCCAGAGATGTCCGAATGGGGGAACCCGGCAGGTAATGCCTGTCACTCATTACTGTTAAGGTAATGAAGAGGAAGACGCAGTGAACTGAAACATCTAAGTAGCTGCAGGAAGAGAAAGCAAAAGCGATTGCCTTAGTAGCGGCGAGCGAAATGGCAAGAGGGCAAACCGAAGAGTTTACTCTTCGGGGTTGTAGGACTGCGATGTGGACTTAAAGATTATAGAAGAACTACCTGGGAAGGTAGGCCAAAGAGAGTAACAGCCTCGTATTCGAAATAGTCTTTATACCTAGCAGTATCCTGAGTACGGCGAGACACGAGAAATCTCGTCGGAATCTGGGAGGACCATCTCCCAACCCTAAATACTCTCTAGTGACCGATAGTGAACCAGTACCGTGAGGGAAAGGTGAAAAGCACCCCGGGAGGGGAGTGAAATAGAACCTGAAACCGTGTGCCTACAACAAGTTCGAGCCCGTTAATGGGTGAGAGCGTGCCTTTTGTAGAATGAACCGGCGAGTTACGATATGATGCGAGGTTAAGTTGAAGAGACGGAGCCGCAGGGAAACCGAGTCTTAATAGGGCACCATAGTATCATGTCGTAGACCCGAAACCATGTGACCTACCCATGAGCAGGTTGAAGGTGAGGTAAAACTCACTGGAGGACCGAACCAGGGCACGTTGAAAAGTGCTTGGATGACTTGTGGGTAGCGGAGAAATTCCAAACGAACTTGGAGATAGCTGGTTCTCTCCGAAATAGCTTTAGGGCTAGCGTCGATGTTAAGTCTCTTGGAGGTAGAGCACTGTTTGGGTGAGGGGTCCATCCCGGATTACCAATCTCAGATAAACTCCGAATGCCAATGAGATATAATCGGCAGTCAGACTGCGAGTGCTAAGATCCGTAGTCGAAAGGGAAACAGCCCAGACCACCAGCTAAGGTCCCAAAATATATGTTAAGTGGAAAAGGATGTGGGGTTGCACAGACAACTAGGATGTTAGCTTAGAAGCAGCTATTCATTCAAAGAGTGCGTAATAGCTCACTAGTCGAGTGACCCTGCGCCGAAAATGTACCGGGGCTAAAACATATTACCGAAGCTGTGGATACCTTTATAGGTATGGTAGGAGAGCGTTCTATGTGCGAAGAAGGTGTACCGTGAGGAGTGCTGGAGCGCATAGAAGTGAGAATGCCGGTATGAGTAGCGAAAGACAGGTGAGAATCCTGTCCACCGTAAGACTAAGGTTTCCAGGGGAAGGCTCGTCCGCCCTGGGTTAGTCGGGACCTAAGGAGAGACCGAAAGGTGTATCCGATGGCCAACAGGTTGATATTCCTGTACTAGAGTATATAGTGATGGAGGGACGCAGTAGGCTAACTAAACCAGACGAATGGAAGAGTCTGGCCAAGCAGTGAGGTGTGATATGAGTCAAATGCTTATATCTCTAACATTGAGCTGTGATGGGTAGCGAAGTTTAGTAGCGAAGTTAGTGATGTCACACTGCCAAGAAAAGCTTCTAGCGTTAATTATACTCTACCCGTACCGCAAACCGACACAGGTAGTCGAGGCGAGTAGCCTCAGGTGAGCGAGAGAACTCTCGTTAAGGAACTCGGCAAAATGGCCCCGTAACTTCGGGAGAAGGGGCGCTGACTGATAGTCAGCCGCAGTGAATAGGCCCAAGCAACTGTTTATCAAAAACACAGCTCTCTGCTAAATCGTAAGATGATGTATAGGGGGTGACGCCTGCCCGGTGCTGGAAGGTTAAGAGGAGTGCTTAGCGTAAGCGAAGGTATGAATTGAAGCCCCAGTAAACGGCGGCCGTAACTATAACGGTCCTAAGGTAGCGAAATTCCTTGTCGGGTAAGTTCCGACCCGCACGAAAGGCGTAATGATTTGGGCACTGTCTCAACGAGAGACTCGGTGAAATTTTAGTACCTGTGAAGATGCAGGTTACCCGCGACAGGACGGAAAGACCCCATGGAGCTTTACTGCAGTTTGATATTGAGTATCTGTACCACATGTACAGGATAGGTAGGAGCCTAGGACCTCGGGACGCCAGTTTCGAGTGAGGCGTTGTTGGGATACTACCCTTGTGTTATGGCTACTCTAACCCAGATAGGTTATCCCTATCGGAGACAGTGTCTGACGGGCAGTTTGACTGGGGCGGTCGCCTCCTAAAAGGTAACGGAGGCGCCCAAAGGTTCCCTCAGAATGGTTGGAAATCATTCGCAGAGTGTAAAGGTATAAGGGAGCTTGACTGCGAGAGCTACAACTCGAGCAGGGACGAAAGTCGGGCTTAGTGATCCGGTGGTTCCGCATGGAAGGGCCATCGCTCAACGGATAAAAGCTACCCTGGGGATAACAGGCTTATCTCCCCCAAGAGTTCACATCGACGGGGAGGTTTGGCACCTCGATGTCGGCTCGTCGCATCCTGGGGCTGTAGTCGGTCCCAAGGGTTGGGCTGTTCGCCCATTAAAGCGGCACGCGAGCTGGGTTCAGAACGTCGTGAGACAGTTCGGTCCCTATCCGTCGCGGGCGTAGGAAATTTGAGAGGATCTGCTCCTAGTACGAGAGGACCAGAGTGGACTTACCGCTGGTGTACCAGTTGTTCTGCCAAGAGCATCGCTGGGTAGCTATGTAGGGAAGGGATAAACGCTGAAAGCATCTAAGTGTGAAGCCCACCTCAAGATGAGATTTCCCATGATTATATATCAGTAAGAGCCCTGAGAGATGATCAGGTTGATAGGTTAGGAGTGGAAGTGTGGTGACACATGTAGCGGACTAATACTAATAGCTCGAGGACTTATCCAAAGCAAGTAACTGAGAGACATTGATAGCGTGAAGGTTTCTTGAGACGGTATAGATATTCAATTTTGAGTTGAGAATACTCAGAGTTAAGTGACGATAGCCTAGGAGATACACCTGTTCCCATGCCGAACACAGCAGTTAAGCCCTAGAACGCCTGAAGTAGTTGGGGGTTGCCCCCTGTTAGATATGGTAGTCGCTTAGCATTTA
>NZ_JAQFJQ010000028.1:0-8570 GCF_030440175.1 Streptococcus sp. SV2 | reverse complement strand
ATACCAGGTAACAGCCCTCAGCTTGCCTTCAAAAGAAACCTTACTTTTTCTAGACATAATAAAAATCCTACTTTCGTAAACAGTACTTTATGTATTTTTACTGTCTACTTAAGTAGGACTATATCACACAGCGATTGATGCCTTAAAACTTACAGTTAAAGATAATTATTATCATGAAGTTCTCGATAAAATCGATGAGAATAAAAAAATTATCTTAGTAACAATGCACCGAAGAGAGAATCAAGGTGAGCCAATGCGTCGAGTATTTAAAACTCTTCGTCATATGGTAGATGAGCATTCTGAAATTGAAGTGGTTTATCCTGTTCATTTGAGCCCTTCTGTACAAGCTGCAGCAAAGGAAATTTTAGGTGACCATGATAGAATTCATCTTATCGCACCTTTAGATGTCTTTGATTTTCATAATTTAGCTTCTAGAAGTTACTTTATTATGTCAGATTCTGGTGGTGTTCAAGAAGAAGCTCCATCACTTGGAAAACCTGTTTTAGTATTACGAGATACAACAGAGCGTCCAGAAGGTGTTAAAGCAGGAACATTGAAACTTGTCGGAACTGATCCAGACAAGGTGAAAGAAGCAATGACTTCACTTTTAACTGATGAAGCTCTTTATAAAGAAATGTCTGAAGCTCCTAATCCTTATGGTGATGGTAAAGCATCTGAGAGAATTGTTCAAGCGATTAAAGTGTACTTTAATTTGGAAGATTCTGTATCAGAGTTTCACGAAGGAGGAAATTGAGTGTGAAAAGAGATAAAAAAATCTGGTATTGGATTTTATGTTTGATTTTCTTTGAAGCATTACTATTTCTTTACTGTAATCAAGTCAATCCTAATTTATTCATGTTTGAAGCTTTCTTTCTGATTTTAGGTATTGCTGCAGTATGTTTCTTAACAGAGCTTCTGATTACTTGGCTAATCATTTTAAGTTTTGCTTTAAGTATCTTTGTATTGGTTAGTGGTGTTGTCTATCTTCCACTAAATGATACATTAGTTCTTATATTCAGTTTTCCTTTGTTAATGGGGATACTTTCAAAGATTAAGTATTACTTCTATAAATTTATTTCATCTGTTCAGATTGAAGAAGTCAAGGCTAGTAACGCTTATCGCGATTTATTAGGGGATAAAAAACCTGTTCAAGCACTTTTGATACATTGGTCTCATGAAGAACAATTCTTTGAATCGAGTCCTCGTGAATATAACCATTTGCTTACTAGTATCTATCATCGGATTTCAGATAAGCTGGATCGCTTTGAGCAAGTCTTTTATGTTTCTGAAGGGAGTTACTTAATCCTTTCAAAAAATAAATTGAGAAATCTAGAAAAGATTTATAAAACTAGTCTTGAAGAAGATCTAAAAGAAATGACATTCACTAGGGGAAGTAGTTATCAAGGTATTCAATTTCAATCAGGTTTTCTTGTCATTGATAAAAAGAATTCCAAAAAATTTGATAACTATAGTGAATTAATGAGTAATTTAAACCGTCAGTTAGAAACGGATATTATTGTTGAGTATTAGGGGGAAGTTATGACTATCACAAACTTGTTTTTTGTATTTGCTTTATGTATTAGCCTTATTTTTGCGATTGCTTTCATTGTTTTGTTTACTGTTTATACAGTAATATATGAACGTGTTTCTCATAATTTCAAGGCGGTGAAACATGGTTAGTCAGTTTTTAATGATTTTCACCCTAATATCCATCTGGATTTCCTTAATTTGGGGTGTTGTTATTCTGGTATCAGGTGTTCATTTTTGGTTGAAACATAGTGATTTTAAGGTTGATAAGGAGAAACTTCCTTATTATCCTAAGGTTACGATTGTAGTTCCAGCCCATAATGAAGATGTTGTTATCTCTCAAACGGCTCAAGCTATCTTGAATATGAATTATCCTCATGACAAGGTTGAGCTACTTTTGTTTGCGGATAACTGTTCAGATAATACTTACCAAGAGTGTTTAGCTGTTCAAGCCATGCCAGAGTACGCTGGACGTAATATTACCATTATTAATCGTAAGGGTACTGGTGGTAAAGCAGGTGTTCTGAACGATGCCCTTAAAATGGCTGATGGAGAATATATTTGTATTTATGATGCGGATGCCATGCCTGAAACTAATGCACTTTACTTCTTAGTTAAAGAAGTGATGAAGGATCCAGAACGAAGAGTGGCGTCCTTTGGCCGAAATAAAACAAGAAATGCAAAACAAAATTTCTTAACACGTTGTATCAATCAAGAGATTGTTGTCACGCAACGTGTTCACCACGTTGGAATGTGGCATTTATTTAAAATTGGTCGTATTCCAGGAACGAACTTCATTATTCAAACTGAATTCGTTAAAAGTATTGGTGGTTGGCGAAATGGTGCCTTGACCGAAGATACCGATATTTCCTTCAAGATTATGCAAAGTGGTAAATTAATTGCTCTGGCATATAATTCTGAAGCCTTCCAACAAGAACCTGAAACGCTTAAAAGTTATTATATGCAACGTAAGCGTTGGGCAAAAGGTAATTACGAAGTTGTTATCTCGAATTTTAAACATTTGTTCGGTAAAGGAAATTGGCGTGTAAAACTAGAAGTAGCGAATTACTCTTGTATTTTCTTCTGGTTTAATGGTGCAATTGTCTTATCTGATTTAATCTTCTTTGCTAATGTCTTAGCCATTGTTTTACATATCTTTTTCCCAACCGTTCAGATTCCGTTTGCCTTTGATGCAAATAATATTTACATTGCTCAATTAATGTTGTTTAACTGGCTCTTGATGATTGGATTATATTTATTGCAAATCAACGTTGCCCTAGCTTCACAATTTGGACAAGCAACCAGCAAACAAATTTGGTTAGCGATTCTCTCTTATTTTAGTTACGCACAGTTATTCATTATTGTTTCTTTAGATTCGTTGTGGTCTATTATCATGGATAAAATTCTTCATCGTGAAGGAACAACATGGGTTAAAACTAAGCGTTTTGCAGAATAGGAGTATGTATGAAAACAAAATATTTTAAATATTTATGGTTTGTAGTTATCCTTGGCTTATTTGTTTTTTCAATGTTTACCATAAGAATGAAAACGAAAACTGATATTCAAGATAGAATTTATCAAAAATGGGAAAAACACTTCGTGGTCAAAAAAGGCAACGAAGCATATGTCAAAACTACTAATGATAAAGACAAAGATGTTGTTCTTTCCGAGTCACAAAGTTACGGAATGCTAATCACCGTGCGAGCAGCTAAGAAAGGTTTAGCTAATCAAAAAGATTTTGAAAGACTCTACAAGTATTATTTGTCACATCGTATTGAAGGCAATCAATTGATGTCTTGGGAACAAATTGTTCAAAAAAGTGCTAAAAATGTTGATGATCACAATGCAACTGACGGGGACCTTTATATTGCCTATGCCTTGATTGAAGCTTCAAAACAATGGCCAAGCCATAAAGATGAGTATCAAACACAGGCCAAGGCCCTCTTGCAGGATATTCTCAAGTATAACTATAATGAAAATACTGGAATTTTGACTGTTGGGAACTGGGCGAACAAAGATTCCAAATATTATAATCTTATGAGAACTTCAGATACTGTACCTAAGCAGTTCCAAGCTTTTTATGAAGTTACAAAAGATAAAAAATGGTTGGATATTAATAACAAGATGTTAAGTAGTCTTGAAACGATTAGTTCTAAAACGAAGACTGGATTAATTCCAGACTTTATCTGGGTGGATGAATCAGGGGCTCGTGTGGTTAAGCCTTACACCATCTCAAATCAGTTTGATTCAACGTATTCTTATAATGCTTGTCGTCTTCCATACAATCTTACTCAGAGTAACGATGAAAAGAGTCAGAAAGTCCTTAATAAGATGTTGGATTTCTTTATGACTCAGAAAAATGTCTTTTCAAATTACAATTTGTCCGGTAAGTTTTTAGACGACCACCAAGCTGCAAGTTTTAAAGCACCAATTGCTTTTGCAGCTGAGAAGGATCAAAAGTACTTGAAATTAGTTCAGCAGAATAAGATTGTCTTTATGCAGGATCTTCCTGTTAAGAATTACTATGATTCTGCGATTATTACTTTAGTAGCCATGGAATTCTTCTAAGTAATAGTTAACTAATGACTCAAAATCTTCCCTAAACCTGTTATTTGGAAACAGTAGCATTAGGGAAGATTTTTTCTTATGACTAATGATTGAAAATAAATTAAATTTTAATCTCGAATGAGCACGGAAAATCTGATTTTGAAAGGTTCTTAAGTTGGTTAACAATTGCTCTTAATGGTGAAAACTAATAAAGAAATCAAATGTAAAAAGTCGTATTTTTAATGATTCTTCTTATGTTTTATGTAAGTCTTCTATGATATAATAGTTTGATGACTATTTTAAATGATATGGTTCCTCTAGCGAGCCACTTGGTTTTTATTGGTTTAACTTATCAGATGGTGAATACGCTTTTTGATTGGGAAAAAATAACCAAGAATGTTATTGTTAACACTGGGAAATTGAGATTATTCTTGCTTTTTATTAGTATTGCCATTGGTTTTCTAGTAAGTTCATTCTTTATATATGTTTTAACGCTATGTCAATCGTTAGCAAGCTCAATATCTTAAATTAGTGATTTTAAAAGACTTTTGATATAATACAAAAAGATGAAATTGACCCTTGAAAGGAATCCTTATGGATAAAATTATTGTACAGGGTGGCAACACTCGATTAAGTGGTGAGGTTGTCATTGAAGGTGCTAAAAACGCTGTTCTGCCATTATTGGCTGCGACTATTTTAGCCTCTGAAGGTCAGACAACCTTGACTAATGTTCCAATCTTGTCAGATGTTTACACCATGAATAATGTGGTTCGTGGCTTGGATATTGCTGTAGACTTTGACGAAGAAAATAATACTGTAGTAGTTGATGCTAGTGGTGAGATTCTAGATCAAGCGCCATACGAATATGTTAGTAAAATGCGTGCTTCCATCGTAGTACTTGGACCTATTCTTGCTCGTAATGGTCATGCTAAGGTTTCTATGCCTGGTGGTTGTACCATCGGTAGTCGTCCGATTGACCTCCACCTCAAAGGTTTGGAAGCTATGGGAGCTAAGATTACCCAGGTTGGTGGTGATATTACAGCAACTGCTGATAAACTCAAAGGTGCAACAATTTATATGGACTTTCCATCTGTCGGTGCCACTCAGAACCTTATGATGGCAGCGACCTTGGCTGATGGAGTCACAACTATTGAAAATGCTGCGCGTGAACCAGAAATTGTTGATTTGGCTTTACTTCTAAATGAAATGGGGGCAGATGTCAAAGGTGCTGGAACTGAAACACTCGTGATTAAAGGAGTAAAATCTCTTCATGGTACGCAGCATGCGGTTGTTCAGGACCGTATTGAAGCAGGTACTTTTATGGTAGCAGCAGCTATGACGTCAGGAGATATTCTTATCAAAGATGCCATCTGGGAGCACAACCGTCCTTTGATTTCTAAATTACTGGAAATGGGTGTCGACGTTAAGGAAGAAGAAGGAGGCATTCGTGTTACATCTGATGTTTCGAAATTGAAACCAGTAACCGTTAAAACTCTTCCTCATCCAGGTTTTCCAACGGATATGCAGGCCCAATTCACAGCGCTTATGGCAGTGGTTAAGGGTGAATCAACGATGATTGAAACTGTCTTTGAAAATCGTTTCCAACATCTGGAAGAAATGCGTCGTATGGGACTTCATTCAGAAATTCTTCGAGATACTGCAATGATTCACGGTGGTTTGCCACTTCAAGGTGCTCAAGTTATGTCTACTGACCTTCGAGCATCTGCGGCGCTTATTTTGACAGGGATGGTTGCTGAAGGGACAACGACAGTTGGTAAATTGACACACTTGGATCGTGGTTACTATCAGTTCCATGAGAAACTAGCTAAACTAGGAGCCAATATTTCACGTGTAAGTGAGGGATAGTATGGAAACTGGTAAAGGCTATGTTTTTCGTCAATTATTGCTTGTTTTAATCGTTTGTTTGGTTAGTCTTGCTTTTCTGGCCCTTGGTTTAATGGTTGGTTATGCCGTCTTAGGCGAGGGTAAGGATCCAATAAACATCTTAAAACCAGAAACCTGGCAAGCAATCGTTGCTAAATTTACAGGAAAATAAAAGGGAGTGGGCTGTCGTCCTACTCCTTTACTTATGCAGATTCATAGAAATAGGAAGAACACGATGGCAAAAAGAAAGACATCTTTAACGAATAAACAGAAACGTCAGATTTTCTCATTACTGATAGCAGTCTTGGTAGTAGTTCTAGGTTATATTGGGACGAGCAATAAGCTTTCGCCTAATAATCCAATCAAGCAGGTAGCCAGTCTAGTCTCGGGAAAATCCAATAACTCCGTAAAATCTAACGGTTCAACAAGTGGTCAGTCTACACCACAAGAGCAGCTTGCTGAGACAGTGATGACTAGCTCTGTCAAGAGTCAACTTGGAAACTCCATAGAATGGAATGGGGCAGGGGCCTATATTATTAATGGGAACAAGACGAATCTAAATGCTAAGGTATCTAGCCAACCCTATGCTAATAACCAAGTCAAAACGGTTCAAGGCCAAACAGTTCCTACAGTAGCCAATGCCTTGTTAAGTAAAGCGACAAGACAGTATAAGAACCGTCAAGAAACAGGTAATGGATCAACATCATGGACACCAGCTGGATGGCACCAGGTACAAAATCTATCAGGAGAGTATAGTCATGCCGTAGACAGGGGGCATTTGTTAGGTTATGCACTAGTTGGAGGTTTGAAGGGATTTGATGCCTCCACTTCAAATCCTGAGAATATTGCTGTTCAAACAGCTTGGGCTAACGAAGCCAATAGTGATAATTCTACAGGACAGAACTATTATGAAAGTCTTGTACGGAAAGCTCAGGATAAAAACAAACGTGTCCGTTACCGTGTCACTTTAATTTATGATGGAGATAACCTTATACCATCAGGAACGCATCTTGAAGCCAAGTCAACTGACGGATCCCTTGAGTTCAATGTCTTTGTTCCTAATGTACAAGAGGGGATTACCCTAGATTATTATTCAGGTAAAGTAACAGTGAATTAGAGAAAGAACTAACGACTCCAATTGGGGTCGTTAGTTTTAAAATCTAAACAAACAAAAACCCACCCGAAGGCGAGTTTCTTATTCACTAGCTTGCTCCCATTGTTTAGAGAGGTAGCGAGAGTAGCTAGAGATGGCAAAGTTAACCACGAAATAAGCTAAAGCTACGATACCGTACAAGGTAAAAATTTGGCTTGGTTCGTAGTAACCCCCCATCAAAATTTGACTCTTACCAAACAATTCTTGTAAGGCAATAACAGAGTAAAGGAAAGAAGTATCCTTGATGACTGTTACAAACTGAGAAATAATTGATGGCAACATCTTACGGATAGCCTGTGGGAAGATAATGTAAACAAAGATTTGCTTATTGGTAAATCCTTGTGACAATCCAGCTTCCGTTTGTCCATGGTCAATAGAGTTGAGTCCTCCACGAATAATTTCTGCCAAGGCAGCAGACGTGAAGACTGTGAAAGAGGTAATTCCTGCTGCTGTAGACTTAAGTTGGAAGACCAAGAAAATAATGAAAATCCAAAGCAAGTTAGGTACATTACGCACAAACTCAATATAGATAGAAGCTATCCAACGAAGAATAGGATTTTTGCCGTTACGCATGACCGCAAGAATGGTTCCGAAAAAGGTAGATAGCACAATGATGAAGAAAGACAAGTAAAGTGTCGTCCACAACCCTTGTGCCAAGAATTTAAGGTTAGTAGCTGATAAAACTTCTGACATAGTGGACCTCCTTAGTATGCTTTCTTATTCTCTTCTTCTTTACGACGTGCCCAAGTTGCAAGAGGGAAACACATGATAAAGTAGAGAAGAGCAGCTCCAGCAAAGGCCGGCACATAATTGGTTGTATCATAAGCCCAAGCCTTAGCCGTGAACATAATATCTGCACCAGAGATGATGGCAACTGTTGAAGTGTTCTTAATCAAGTTAACCACTTGGTTGGTAAGTGGTGGCAAGATAGTACGAACAGCTTGAGGCAAGATAATGATACGCATGGTATCGGCATAGGTAAACCCTTGAGACAAAGCCGCTTCGGTTTGACCTTTAGGAACAGCCTCAATACCCGTACGAATAATTTCAGAGATATAGGCTCCAGTGTAGATACCCACACAGAGGATAGCCGTCAATGAAATAGGAAGCATGATATGGCCGTCCGTCAAGATTGAAATCCCATAGAAGACAACCACGAATTGGACAAGCAGTGGTGTGTTTTGGAAGATTTCGACATAAACACGAGCAATGCCACGAAGCACCTTGTTATGAGTTGA
The DNA here is from genome assembly GCF_030440175.1 of Streptococcus sp. SV2. Classification (NCBI taxonomy): domain Bacteria; kingdom Bacillati; phylum Bacillota; class Bacilli; order Lactobacillales; family Streptococcaceae; genus Streptococcus; species Streptococcus sp. SV2. The sequence continues at coordinate 221 of NZ_JAQFJQ010000028.1, read as the reverse complement.
ACTCATGGCACCAAAGATGAGCCCAAGAAGAAGGGCAACAATCAAGGCACCAATCGAAATACCGAGGGTGTAGAAGAAGCCTTTAGCAAATTGTCCAAAGTTAGCGAAGAAAGCAGCCCAACGTTCAAGAGCGAAAGGACTAGCCGTTTCAGTTAAAAGATACATATATTCAGGACTCCTTTCTATTTGTCTTCAGCCTTAGCTGGTTTTAAGTGATATTT
>NZ_JAQFJQ010000027.1:0-12656 GCF_030440175.1 Streptococcus sp. SV2 | reverse complement strand
AAAAAACTGAGAGAATTAGAAAGGAGTTGGTTACAGGAGAACCTAAGCAAAGACTAATCGCTCAAAATCGTGCTCTGAAACTGAAGTTATATCAGTTCATTAAAACAAGCCACAAAGAAAAAGGGTGTCCTATCAGTTGACCCTAGAGACCAAACAAATGCATTACTGGAGCCGTTCTAGAAATGAGCTTTGGCATAAGGGAGCCACATCTGGTCATTTCCAACATGTCAAAAGCATCAAGACTGACTGTGATCAGGACACCTTGCTTATCGCCGTGGAACAAGAAGGAGCAGCCTGTCATACAGGAGCCCACAGCTGTTTCTTTACGGATATATATGATGACAGACAAGACAGATAGGAGTAGCTATGTTAGAAACACTTTATAAGGAAGCCTTAGATCGTAAAAAGAATCCCAAAGAAGGGTCTTATACCAATTACCTTTTTGACAAGGGACTAGACAAGATTCTTAAAAAGGTTGGCGAAGAAGCGACAGAAGTTGTGATTGGGGCCAAAAATGCTGATAAAGAAGAAATTGCCAATGAGACTGCAGATGTCCTCTATCACCTAGCAGTCATGCTCGTTGAAACAGGGGTCAGCCCTGAAGACGTTGAAGCCGTACTTAAAGCCCGTCAGGGCAAACAAAGCAATGTCCATGACCGAAAAGAAGTAACGGATTATTGAGGATTATCTCAACCGATTTGAACTAAGATGAAAAGCCTGAAGTGATGATTCAGGCTTTTTTGCTAGAGGAATTCTAATGATTTTGTCCTTCTAACTACAATGAGAAAGCGCTTTAAAATGCTATAATAGGAGTGAAGAAAGCTCGTTTATTTTGAAAGATTCGGTGTGCTTATTTATACAAATCATTGAGGAAAGGAAGGATGTCCTATGATGAAAAATACTCCTAGTATTTTAAAGCTTTCTCGTTTAGTTATTGTCCTCCTCTGTTCTAGTCTTTTAGACAGAAACCTTACTCTTTTTAGTCAGCTATAGGGTCCAACATACTCTTGTATTTGCTTAATAAACGGTTTCAACATTCCAAACCATAATAGAAATATGTCATCTCTTAAGCCTGGGGCAGCCCTTGAAGGCTTTAAATACAACTTATAAACCATAGACTACCGTCACGTGATTTCGGTAGTTTTTTAGATTAGAAATAATGCTAATCAATTTAAATTATGGTTAAAAAACGAAACTGGAATGATAAATTAAAGAAATGGGTAAAAAAATTATGATATAATGAGACTGTTTGAATGGTGTAGATTTCATTCAAACTAGGAAAAAGAAATGAGGACCTATTATGGGAAAAAAGGTACATTATAAGCTTCACAAGGTTAAGAAGCAATGGGTGACGATTGCCGTCACCTCAGCAGCACTTGCCTCAATTGTAGGTGGTGCAGCCGTAACCAATCAAAAGGTTTCAGCAGATGAAACCACAAAACCAGTTCCTTCGACAACAGCTGAAAGCGATGTCGTAGTTGAAACGCATGAAGTAGCGACTCCAGCAGCAACTGCTACGACAGATGTCACAGCAGCAACAAATGACAAGGCAGCAACTACAGATACTGTAGCAACTCCAGCACCAGCAACGGCTACAACTGACACAACTGCTAATACTGCAGTACCAGCAACAACTGATCGTGCAGCAGTAGTAAATGATGCAACAACAGAAGCACCAGCTACAACTGCGACTGCGACAGATACAACGCTTACAGTAGCTGAAAAACCAAAATCTGGTGTTACTGAAAAAGAAGAAACAGCAGCACTCTCTTTGGACAACATCAAACAAGTTGATGGTAAATACTATTATGTCAAAGAAGATGGTTCATACAAAACAAACTTTGCTGTTTCAGTTAATGGCCAGTTGCTTTACTTTGGTAAAGATGGTGCTTTGACAAGCACATCAACACACTCGTTCACACCAGGTACAACTAATCTAGTTGATGCTTTCTCTTCACATAACCGTGCTTACGATTCTAAGAAAGAAAGCTTTGAGTTGGTAGATGGTTATTTGACACCTAATAGCTGGTACCGTCCAGTCACTATTTTGGAAAATGGTGAAAAATGGCGTGTATCAACTGAGAAAGACTTCCGTCCACTTTTGATGGCATGGTGGCCTGATGTAGATACACAAGTTGCCTACCTCAATACTTTCTCTAAACACTTTAACCTTAACGCAACTTATTCAACCAGCCAAAGTCAATCTGAATTGAATGCAGCTGCTAAGACAATTCAAATTAAGATTGAACAAGAAATTTCAGCTAAAAAATCAACTGAATGGCTTCGTCAAGCAATTGAGTCTTTTGTAAAAGAACAAGACCAGTGGAATACTACAACTGAAAACTATACCCTTGCTGACCACCTTCAAGGGGGAGCTCTTCTCTTTGTTAATAGCAATGTAACACCTTGGGCTAACTCAAACTACCGTATCCTTAACCGTACACCAAGTAACCAAGATGGTTCTCTAAATGGTACAGGAAGATACTTGGGTGGTTATGAATTCCTACTTGCCAATGACGTTGATAACTCAAATCCAGTTGTGCAAGCTGAGCAGTTGAACCAAATTCACTATCTTGTGAACTGGGGATCAATTGTTATGGGTGATAAGGATGCTAACTTTGATGGTATCCGTGTTGATGCAGTTGACAATGTCGATGCTGACCTTCTCCAAGTTTATACAAACTACTTCCGAGCAGCCTTTGGTGTGGATAAATCTGAAGCCAATGCACTCGCTCACATTTCTATCCTTGAAGCTTGGGATTTAAATGATAATGCTTATAATCAAAAACATGATGGTGCAGCCCTTGCCATGGATAATAACCTTCGTTATGCAATTATGGGTGCACTTTATGGATCGGGCTCTTCATTGAAAGATTTGATTACTAGCAGTTTGACAGACCGTACAAATAATAGTAAGTATGGAGATACACAAGCTAACTATATCTTTGCGCGTGCTCATGATAACCTTGTTCAAGATATCATTCGTGATATTGTTCAAAAAGAGATCAATCCAAAATCAGATGGTTATACCATGACTGATGCTGAATTGAAACGTGCCTTTGAAATCTATAATGAAGATATGAAGAAGGCAGAAAAACGTTATACTATTAACAATATTCCAGCTGCCTATGCTTTGATTCTTCAAAATATGGAGCAGGTAACTCGTGTTTATTATGGAGATCTTTATACGGATAACGGCCAATATATGGCTACCAAGTCTCCTTACTACGATGCTATCACAACGCTCTTGAAGAACCGTATGAAATATGTTTCAGGTGGACAATCGATGAAAGTCGACACGTTCAATGGAAAAGAAATCTTGTCATCTGTTCGTTACGGTAAAGATATTATGACTGCTGACCAAACTACGGGTGTAGCAGAAACAAGTAAACATTCTGGTATGTTGACCCTTATTGCCAATAATCAGGATTTCTCACTGGGTGATGGTACTTTAAAAGTTAACATGGGTAAACTTCATGCTAACCAAGCCTACCGTCCATTACTTCTTGGTACTGATAAGGGAATTGTCACTTACGAAAATGATGCAGCAGCAGCTGGAAAAATTAAATACACTGATGCTGAAGGGAACTTGACTTTCAGTGGAGATGAAATCAAGGGGTATCGAACTGTTGATATGAGAGGTTATCTTGGTGTTTGGGTACCAGTAGGTGCGCCTGATAACCAAGATATCCGTGTTAAAGGTTCAGATAAGAAACTTGACAAGACATTTTCTGCTACTGAAGCATTGGACTCACAAGTTATCTATGAAGGTTTCTCAAACTTCCAAGATTTTGTTGAAAAAGATAGCCAATATACTAATAAATTGATTGCAGAAAACGCAGAACTCTTCAAGTCATGGGGAATCACATCATTCGAGATGGCTCCTCAATTTGTATCGGCTGATGACCGTACCTTCCTTGATTCTGTTATCCAAAATGGCTATGCCTTTACTGACCGATATGACCTTGCCATGAGTAAGAATAACAAATATGGTTCTAAAGAAGATCTTCGTGATGCCCTTAAGGCGCTTCACAAGCAAGGTATTCAAGCAATTGCTGACTGGGTTCCAGATCAACTTTACCAATTGCCAGGACAAGAAGTTGTAACAGCAACACGTGCTAATAGTTATGGTACTCCAAAGGCCAATGCTTATATCAATAACACTTTATATGTTGCAAATTCTAAATCATCAGGTAAGGACTTCCAAGCTCAATATGGTGGTGAGTTCCTTGATGAGCTCCAAAAGAAATATCCACAGTTGTTTGAAGATGTGATGATATCAACTGGTAAGAAGATTGATCCATCTGTTAAAATCAAGCAATGGTCTGCTAAGTACATGAATGGTACTAATATCCTTGGTCGTGGTAGTCGTTATGTTCTCAGTAACGATGCTACTGGTCGCTACTATCAAGTTACTGATAATGGTATCTTCTTGCCAAAACCTTTGACAGATCAAGGTGGTAAGACAGGTTTCTACTATGATGGTAAGGGTATGGCCTACTTTGATAATAGTGGTTTCCAAGCTAAGAATGCCTTCATTAAATATGCTGGAAATTACTATTACTTCGATAAAGAAGGTTATATGTTAACTGGTCGTCAAGATGTCGATGGTAAGACTTATTTCTTCTTGCCAAACGGTATCCAGCTTCGTGATTCTATTTATCAACAGGATGGTAAATATTATTACTTTGGTAGCTTTGGTGAGCAGTACAAAGATGGTTACTTTGTATTCGATGTACCGAAAGAAGGTACTTCAGAAACAGAAGCTAAATTCCGTTATTTCTCACCAACTGGAGAAATGGCTGTTGGCTTGACTCATGCTGGTGGAGGATTGCAATACTTTGATGAAAATGGCTTCCAAGCTAAAGGTACTAAGTATGTTACTCCAGACGGAAAACTCTACTTCTTCGATAAAAATTCAGGTAATGCCTACACAAATCGTTGGGCTGAAATCGATGGTATCTGGTATGAATTCAATGATCAAGGCTATGCACAAGCTAAGAAGGGTGAATTCTACACAACAGATGGCTCAACATGGTTCTACCGTGATGCAGCTGGTAAAAATGTGACAGGTGCCCTTACTTTGGATGGTCACGAATACTACTTCCGTGCAAATGGTGCCCAAGTTAAAGGTGAATTTGTTACTGAAAATGGCAAGATTAGCTACTACACTGTAGATAATGGTTACAAGGTTAAAGACAAGTTCTTCGAAGTAAACGGCAAGTGGTACCATGCTGATAAGGATGGTAACCTCGCCACAGGTCGTCAAACAATTGACCACCTTAACTATTACTTCAATGCTGATGGAAGCCAAGTTAAATCTGATTTCTTCACTCTTGATGGTGGTAAGACATGGTACTACGCCAAAGATAATGGTGAAATCGTGACAGGTGCGTATAGCGTTGGTGGTAAAAACTATTACTTCAAAGAAGATGGTAGCCAAGTTAAAGGTGACTTTGTTAAGAATGCTGATGGTTCACTTTCTTACTATGATAAAGATTCAGGGGAGCGTCTCAATAACCGTTTCTTGACAACTGGTAACAATGTTTGGTACTACTTCAAAGATGGTAAGGCTGTAACAGGACGCCAAAATATCGATGGTAAAGAGTATTACTTTGATCATTTGGGACGTCAAGTTAAAGGTAGCCCAATCAGCACACCAAAAGGAGTGGAATACTACGAATCAGTTCTTGGAGAACGTGTGACAAACACATGGATCACTTTCCAAGACGGTAAGACTGTCTTCTTCGATGAAAATGGTTATGCTGATTTTGATAAATAATCAATCAATCTAATCTTAATCTGAGAGATTAAGTGAAAAACGATATGATTTGACATGAATTTATAGGTGAAATTTCTTGAAAACGAGAATCGTTTAAAGAAATTTTGCCTTTTTTTGCTCCTTAAAGAAAAAAATCTGACAAATATCAATTTTGAGTCAGAATCGTTGTAAAAGCCATTGTATCAAGGGTTTTAGTGGTTTTTATAGAAAATAGTTTTACTTATCAAATGATATGAAAATGAGAATTGAAAGCCTATGAAATAGGTGTGTTACAAAACTTTTCTAATGTTGCTGTTATGTTACATATAATTTATAAAAAAAACAATTAATTCGAGAAATAGTTAGAAAATAATGATATAATGTAATTGTTTGAAATCGGATAGATTTCAGTCTGATTTTGACAAATAAAATCACGGGGAAAATTATAATGGAAAATAAGGTACACTATAAGCTTCATAAAGTTAAGAAGCAATGGGTCACAATTGCAGTTGCCTCTGCAGCACTTGCTACTGTCGTAGGAGGATTGTCTGCAACAACATCTTCAGTTTCAGCGGATGAAACTCAAGATAAGATAGTAACTCAACCAAATTTAGATACAACAGCCGATTTAGTTACTTCTACAGAAGCAACCAAAGAAGTCGATAAACGTACAAATACAAAAGAAGCAGATGTTTTAACGCCTGCTAAAGAAACAAATGCCGTCGAAACAGCAACTACAACGAACACACAAGCAACAGCTGAAGCAGCTACAACAGCAACAACTTCTGATGTAGCGGTGGCAGCTGTTCCAAATAAAGAAGCAGTTGTGACAACAGATGCACCAGCTGTTACAACTGAAAAAGCAGAAGAACAACCAGCAACAGTGAAGGCTGAAGTTGTAAACACAGAAGTTAAAGCGCCAGAAGCTGCTTTGAAAGATTCAGAAGTAGAAGCTGCGCTTTCCTTGAAAAACATCAAAAACATTGATGGTAAATATTACTATGTTAATGAAGATGGTTCACACAAAGAAAACTTTGCCATTACTGTAAATGGTCAATTGCTTTACTTCGGTAAAGATGGTGCCCTTACAAGCTCATCAACATACTCTTTCACACCAGGAACAACAAATATTGTTGATGGTTTCTCAATAAATAACCGTGCCTACGATTCATCTGAAGCTAGCTTTGAATTGATTGATGGTTATTTGACTGCAGATAGCTGGTACCGTCCAGCTTCTATCATCAAAGATGGTGTAACTTGGCAAGCATCAACTGCAGAAGATTTCCGTCCACTTTTGATGGCTTGGTGGCCAAATGTAGATACACAAGTTAACTACTTGAACTACATGTCTAAAGTATTTAACTTGGATGCTAAATACACTAGCACAGATAAGCAAGAAACTTTGAATGTTGCTGCTAAGGATATCCAAGTTAAGATTGAACAAAAGATTCAGGCTGAAAAATCAACACAATGGTTGCGTGAAACTATTTCTGCTTTTGTTAAGACACAACCACAATGGAACAAAGAAACTGAAAACTACTCTAAAGGTGGCGGCGAAGATCACCTTCAAGGTGGTGCCCTTCTCTATGTAAATGATTCACGTACACCATGGGCTAACTCTAACTATCGTCTTTTGAACCATACGGCTACTAATCAAAAGGGTACAATTGATAAGTCAGTTCTTGATGAGCAGTCAGATCCAAACCACATGGGCGGTTTCGACTTCTTGCTAGCTAATGACGTAGATTTGTCAAACCCAGTTGTTCAAGCGGAACAATTGAACCAAATCCACTACCTTATGAACTGGGGTTCAATCGTTATGGGTGACAAGGATGCTAACTTCGATGGTATCCGTGTCGACGCGGTAGATAATGTCGATGCAGACATGCTTCAACTCTACACAAACTACTTCCGTGAGTACTATGGTGTTAACAAATCTGAAGCAAACGCTCTTGCTCACATCTCAGTCCTTGAAGCATGGAGTCTTAATGACAACCACTACAATGACAAGACAGATGGCGCTGCGCTTGCTATGGAAAACAAACAACGTTTGGCTCTCCTCTTCTCATTGGCTAAACCAATCAAAGAACGTACACCGGCTGTAAGTCCTTTGTATAACAATACTTTCAACACGACACAACGTGATGAAAAGACTGATTGGATTAACAAAGATGGAAGCAAGGCCTATAACGAAGACGGAACAGTTAAACAGTCTACAATCGGTAAATACAACGAGAAATACGGAGATGCGTCAGGAAACTACGTCTTTATCCGTGCCCATGATAACAACGTTCAAGATATTATTGCTGAAATCATCAAGAAAGAAATCAATCCAAAATCAGATGGTTTCACAATCACTGATGCTGAAATGAAGAAAGCCTTTGAGATTTATAACAAAGACATGCTCAGCAGCGACAAAAAATATACCTTGAACAACATCCCAGCAGCATACGCTGTTATGTTGCAAAACATGGAAACAATCACTCGTGTCTACTATGGAGACCTTTATACAGATAATGGTAATTACATGGAAACTAAGTCTCCATATTACGATACCATTGTTAACTTGATGAAGAATCGTATCAAGTATGTATCTGGTGGACAAGCTCAACGTTCATACTGGTTGCCAACTGATGGTAAGATGGACAATTCAGATGTTGAACTCTACCGTACAAATGAAGTCTATGCTTCAGTACGTTATGGTAAAGACATCATGACAGCTGATGATACAGAAGGTTCTAAATACAGCCGTACATCTGGTCAGGTAACACTTGTAGCTAACAATCCAAAATTGACTTTGGATCAATCAGCTAAATTAAACGTTGAAATGGGTAAAATCCATGCCAACCAAAAATACCGTGCTTTGATTGTTGGTACAGCTGATGGTATCAAGAACTTTACATCTGATGCAGATGCAATCGCAGCAGGTTACGTGAAAGAAACAGACAGCAACGGTGTCTTGACTTTCGGTGCGAATGACATTAAGGGTTATGAAACATTTGATATGTCTGGTTTCGTAGCAGTTTGGGTTCCAGTTGGAGCTTCAGATGATCAAGATATTCGAGTAGCGCCTTCAACAGAAGCTAAAAAAGAAGGAGAGTTGACTCTTAAAGCGACTGAAGCTTATGATTCACAATTGATCTACGAAGGATTCTCTAACTTCCAAACTATTCCAGATGGTTCAGATCCTTCAGTTTATACTAACCGTAAGATTGCTGAAAATGTTGATTTGTTCAAGTCATGGGGCGTAACATCATTTGAAATGGCACCTCAATTTGTATCTGCTGATGATGGTACTTTCCTTGACTCAGTTATCCAAAATGGTTATGCCTTTGCGGACCGTTATGACCTTGCTATGAGTAAGAACAATAAATACGGTTCTAAAGAAGACCTTCGTGATGCTCTTAAGGCACTTCACAAAGCTGGTATCCAAGCAATCGCTGACTGGGTTCCAGACCAAATTTACCAATTGCCAGGTAAGGAAGTCGTAACAGCGACTCGTACTGATGGTGCTGGACGTAAGATTGCGGATGCTATCATTGATCACTCGCTTTATGTAGCTAATACTAAGTCATCAGGTAAAGATTACCAAGCTAAATACGGTGGTGAATTCTTGGCTGAGCTTAAAGCTAAATACCCTGAAATGTTCAAGGTTAACATGATCTCAACTGGTAAACCAATTGATGATTCTGTTAAATTGAAACAATGGAAGGCTGAATACTTCAACGGAACAAACGTTCTTGAACGTGGTGTTGGCTATGTACTTAGCGATGAAGCAACTGGTAAATACTTCACAGTCACTAAAGATGGTAACTTCATTCCTCTTCAATTGACAGGTAAAGAAAAGGTTGTTACTGGATTCTCAAGTGATGGTAAGGGAATCACTTACTTCGGTACAAGTGGTACTCAAGCTAAATCTGCCTTTGTAACCTTCAATGGTAACACCTATTACTTTGATGCGCGTGGTCACATGATTACAAACGGTGAATACTCACCAAATGGTAAAGACGTTTATCGTTTCTTGCCAAACGGTATCATGTTGAGTAATGCCTACTATGTTGATGCTAATGGTAATACCTACCTTTACAACACTAAGGGTCAAATGTATAAGGGCGGTTACACTAAATTTGATGTTACTGAAACTAAAGACGGTAAAGAGTCTAAGGTTGTGAAATTCCGTTACTTCACTAATGAAGGTGTCATGGCCAAAGGTGTTACGGTTATTGATGGCTTCACACAATACTTTGGAGAAGACGGTTTCCAAGCTAAAGATAAATTAGTAACCTTTAAAGGTAAAACTTATTATTTTGACGCACACACTGGTAATGCTATCAAGAACACTTGGAGAAACATTGAAGGTAAATGGTATCACTTTGATGAAAATGGTGTTGCCGCTACAGGTGCTCAAGTTATCAATGGTCAAAAACTTTACTTTAATGAAGATGGAAGTCAAGTTAAAGGTGGCGTTGTTAAGAATGCAGATGGTACTTATAGTAAGTACAAAGAAGGTTCTGGAGAATTAGTTACTAACGAATTCTTCACAACTGATGGAAATGTATGGTACTATGCAGGCGCTGACGGTAAGACTGTTACAGGTGCTCAAGTTATCAATGGACAACACCTCTACTTTAAAGAAGATGGAAGTCAAGTTAAAGGTGGCGTTGTTAAGAATGCAGATGGTACCTATAGCAAGTACGATGCTGCAACAGGTGAACGTTTGACTAATGAATTCTTCACAACAGGTGATAACAATTGGTATTATGTTGGTTCTAATGGTAAGACAGTAACTGGTGAAGTTAAAATCGGTGCTGATACCTATTACTTCGCTAAAGATGGTAAACAAGTAAAAGGACAAACGGTAACTGCTGGCAATGGTCGTATTAGCTATTACTATGGTGATAGTGGTAAGAAAGCCATCAGCACATGGATAGAAATCCAACCAGGAATCTACGTTTACTTTGATAAGACTGGTATTGCTTACCCACCTAGAGTGTTAAACTAATAGATTGAAAAGGAGAACTTCGGTTCTCTTTTTCTACCATTTGCCAAGTCTATCAAGGCTTTAAGTAAAAAAAGAGATAAGATAGTGGCTATTCTGAGGTTACTGTCTTATTTTTAACACTTTTTGATCCATAAATGGGCATGCTAAAAAAACACCTCATCTGGTATTTTTTGAAACAAGGTGTTACCATAATACGGCATAGACAGCCTTATCGATTTTGGGTCAAAGAGTAATCGTAAAGTTTGTTATGCGTAATGAGGTAATACATTGTTCGAATGAGACGATGTATAGAGGAAATCGTATGTGGCTTAGTTGAAGCTATTGTCGATTGTCTGTTTCGTTTCTCATAGAAATCTGCGATATGACAAGGATTGGTATGGCTAGCTGAAGCGATATTGCGAATAGATTTGTACAGAATTCTTCTTGCACAAGGATTCCCACGCTTAGTAATATGCTCTTGACCTAGGAAATCTCCCGACTCATAGTATTTGAGATCAATACCGATAAAAGCGTTGATTTGATTAGCAGACGTAAAGCGACGAATGTCTCCTAATTCGCCAATAACGCTTGTACCCGTTGTCTCTGCGATGCCAGGAATAGAGAGAAGAATCACATATTCAGGTAGAGGTTTAGCTAACTCTATCAACTGTTCTAAAACTTGTTCTCGACGGCTTGTCAACCTTATAAGTTTCTGTGCATTATACTTAACCTCTTCTATTATAGGAGAGGTTTTTGAAATGGCAGAATAAGATTGCTTTACCAGTCCAACTAGCTTCTCAGCCAAGTTACCTACTCTGTTCTCTGAAATGCGTTTAGAGGTTGACTGGCGAATAGTCTCTTTCAACTCAACTTCCGATAATTCCAGCACCTAATGCTTTGTTGGGAAGATGGACACGAGATTCTAATATTGCTCACCTGCAGGAGTAGATAGTAGAATCTCGATTTCTGGGAAGGCGACTTGAAGAACTTTGTGCAGCCTATTCTTCGTCCTTACGATATCCTCTGTCAGATTTTGGTAGAACCGGCTAAGATCATGCAAGTTTTGATAGACTTTTTCTTGAACATAAATTGGCTTACGGTTTAAAACGAATTGTGACGAAGCTAGTTTCCCTGCGTCAATTTTATCGGTTTTCCGGACTCGTAAGCTGTCAAGTTGCTTTTTAGCTTCCAAAGGATTAAGACGTGTATAGTCATAGCTGTTTTCTTCTAGAAAAGCCTGAAGTCGACAAGAGTAGACACCATTAGCTTCGAAAATAATTTCGGGGTTTCTCACGGTCTTTAGTCCTTCAGTAGACGAGAAAATCCGATAATGTCATTAGACATAGTATAGCCATGAACCCTTTCACCATTCACAAGAATAGCGACTTCTGAGCTTTCTTTACTCACATCAATTCCAAAAACTGTCCGCATTATGTTTACCTCTTTGTCTTGAATGATTCCTTATTTTAGTGATTTCATTTTCAATACTCGACGTCTAGCGTCCAACATACTTTGATAAAATTCCATCTAAAACAGGTGTCTTGCCAGTTTTTTTACGGCGTCTAGCGCCAAAAGAAGCCACGACTTCACAAGACACCTCTACTTTAACACAAAGAAAAAGTAGTGAGTACTCACTCCCGTCGGAGATTTCTTCACTACTAATCTTAGTATGTTTTCTACAGGCGGCAGGTCTAGTTGATGACCATGAGAATGATTGTGAATGGAAAAGCGGAAGTTAGTGAGTGCAGCGTTTAATTATCTGAGAATAGAGAAAAAGCTGAGAAACTCTGATATAGTCCTACTTAAGTAGACAGTAAAAATACATAAAGTACTGTTTACGAAAGTAGGATTTTTATTATGTCTAGAAAAAGTAAGGTTTCTTTTGAAGGCAAGCTGAGGGCTGTTACCTGGTAT
>NZ_JAQFJQ010000026.1:0-22071 GCF_030440175.1 Streptococcus sp. SV2 | reverse complement strand
GGTTTTAGAAACTTTATTAACTTTAGGAAGCGTGTTTTCATCACTCTGAACATACAAAAAGAGAAAACCTATCAGGTTCTCTCTAGATGTTAGCTTTTCGTCACCCACTACAGTTGACAAAGAGCCAGAAATTATAATTTCAAGGCCAACATGTTAACCGTCATACCTGCTGCTGTTCCCAAAAGGTAGACGACATCTCCTTCTTTAACTAAGCCATGATCTAATGAGTAAGCTAAACCAAATGGAACAGATACAGAAACCATATTACCATAGTCAGTAACTATGTTAAGATATTGATCTTCAGCAATACCAAGTTTATCCATTACCAAAGATAAGGCGCGACTAGCTTGATGGGGAATGATGTAGTCCACATCCGCAAGAGCCAAGTGAGTTTTCTCTTGGAATTCTTGAAACATATCAGGAAGCTTATGCGCTGATAAAAGGAGAATCTTCTTGCCCTTCATATCAAACATAAAGTCCGTTTTTGTCTTTTCTGAATATTTTTTAGGATGGTAAGAAGTCAAACCTCCACGGATTTCAGTATCATGAGCACCTTCTGACCAGGTATGTTGTAGACTTGCAATAACCCCTTTGTCTTGAGAACTTGCTTGGAAAATAAAGGCTGCTGCTCCGTCACTAAAGAGTTCAAAACTTTCTTTTTGTTTCGGATTGAGACCCAGACTTCCGACCTCACTAGATACAATCAAGACACGATGGTATTCACCAGCTTCAATCAAGTAGGACATTGTTGATAAAGCTGAGATAAAACTTGTACAAGTCGTATTGATATCCATAGCTGGGATGGCAAGTCCTTTTGCCACGCGCTCATGAATCAAGGCTGCAGTACAAGGAATAGGCTGCACACCAACTGCACTGGCTGAGACAAGACAATCAATGTCTTCAATTTTCAAATTAGCATTTTCAAGAGCTCGTTGGATAGCCACTTCGGCCAAATCCAACTGTGTTTCTTCATCTTCTACAACACGATAACGTGTTTGATTTTTGAATTGTACGGTTTGTTTTGGAAGACAAACTCCATAACCTGCGATTTCAACATGTCTTTTTACTTCTGTCATTGTCATTCATCCTTTCATAAACGCTGAATACGTTTGAGTTTTCGACTGGTATCCCAATGATAATCGGAAAAATGGATTTCCGGAACCTTAAACTGCTTTTGCTGCGCCAAGAGTTGAAACTGAGCTGTGATAGCTTCTTCTACTTGCTCGTCTCGTTGGCTTAGACAGACTTCAACAATCTTCTCTGAATGTTGCTTGACTTGATAGTCTCCAACATTTTCCACAAAGAGAATACAACGCCTGATAAAATCAGGATAGATTGTCACCTGTCCTCCATCCTGACCTTCAAAGTAGAAGATATCATCGGAGCGACCTTCGACCTTGTCAATCCTTGTATAATGAGAACCACATGGACAAGGTTCAGGATTTTCAACCAAGATATCATTAAGTTTGTAACGATAAACAGGTTGACTGCTTCGCTTGAAATCCGTTATCACTGGATAAAATCGATGCTCATCCAGATACTCTTTCTCTACAAAAATGATATCCTCATTGAGGTGAAGATTGCCTGCAGAGCAAGTGCAGGCTAGAAAACCTTCCGTTGCTTGATAAACCTGGTCAATAATGGGGAGCTTAAAAGCACTTGAGATGCGAATTCTATCACTATCCTCTAAAATTTCTGCTACAGAGACAATTTTTTGCGGTGAGATAGACAAGTCTCCTGTTTTAAGACGCTTGCTCAACTCTATCAGCATGGAAGCTGGTGCCACAACAATCGTCGGTTGATAATGATTAAGACGTTCAATATGTTCATCGGTATTTTTGAAAATATCGAAGTATTCTAATCGTATCAATGACGTATTGATAGTCTGGTAGAGTTCATTATCTGCCCTAAGGAAAAAGGCAATTCGGTGGCCAAAAAGATGACTCTTTGGCAACATCTTAGCTAAAATAGCTGCCGCCCACATGCTTCGCTCTTTCTCGGTCGTGATGAAGAGGCCACGATGTCCCGATGTTCCTGAAGATAAACCAACAGCTACTTCACCTTTAAGTTCCGTGAAGTCACGAGTCTTTTCACTCTCAATAGCCAAGGCTAAAGCCTCATCGCGATCGATGCCTTGAGTGTTTAACTCGTTAAAATGCGTCATCATAAAGGTCTTATCCATATGGTCGAAGTCAGTAGGAACACCATTTTTAAAATAAGGAGACTCCCGTTTTAGAAAATCCATATAGTTAGATAATTGCTTTTTCTGATAAGCTTCTAAAGCTGCTCTCGTTTTGAAGTTGTGAAGCCATCTGGTTTGGATAAAGGTTTTAAGAAAGGTTATTTTTTTCATACAAGATACGCTCTATCCTTTCTACAGGGTCATGGCTAACTAGTACTTCCGTCCCATCTTTTAGGATATCCTCCAGTAACTCAGTCCCCTTGATATAATCCGCCATATTATCCTGAACCAAGGACGGAATGAGGTGCATTTGTTTCGTATAAGGTAGCAAATCGACACCCCAGCACAAGTCCGATGCGATAAAAAGACTATAATCTTGAATATAGAGACAAGCCTGGCCCTTGGCATGGCCATCAACAGAGGCTACCAAGATACTTCCATCTCCAAATAAATCATAGGTCGGACGATAAGGAAAAGTTGAGTTTTGTTGATCAGCCTTGATTACTGTTACCTGTTTCTCAAAAGAGGCTGGTAAAAATTCCTTAAAAATCAAATCCTTCAACTTAGGCTTCTGATAAACCTCATAAACCTCCTGAGTCAGAAGGAAGCTCGCATTAGGAAAGAAGCCAGCCCCTCCCAAATGATCAGGATGCAGATGGGAAAGCATAACATAAGTAATGTCATCAGGCCTAATTCCCTTCGCCTTCAACAAGTTTGAAATTTGATCCTTTTCTGTCATCTGCACCGGCGTTCCTAAGCGATACAAGCCATAGCGAAGCTGGGTCTTAATATCGTAGTGATAACCTGTATCATAAAGCAGATAGCCTTTATCTCTGTGTTTGATTAGAAATACACCGGCTGGAAAGGTCATCTTTTTATTCTTGACTTTCTTGAACAAAAGGCCAGTATAGCTAGTACAATATCCCGCAGGAAAATAATCAATGCTTTCGATAATCTTGGACATATTGTTCAATCCCTTCTGAAATCGTTATTTTAGGCCGATAGCCCAAGTCACGCTCTGCCTTGCTAATATCCAAAGTCTGACTATAGCGCAGTAAATAATAGGTATAGCGTGTTAGGGCTGGCTCTCCTTTGAGCTTTAGGCTCTTATAAATAAACTCCAAACTACTTGAAATAGCACACACAAGTGGAGCTGGGATTTTGCGATAGCGGATGGGATAGCCCAAACCTCTCAAGGTTTCTTCAATCAAGTTCCTAAATGCTCTGGGTTCTCCATTGGTAATATTATAAACCTCTCCAGCTGCTTGAGGAGTTTCCAAAGCCAGACGAATAGCCAAAGCAACATTTTCCACACAGGTCATATCCATCAGTTGGCGACCATCACCAATCAAAGGAATACCGATCTTCTGACTAAGATTAAGAACACGTGGCAAAATGCTGGTGTCTCCAATCCCAAAAAGTCCTCGAGGTCGCAATATGACACTAGACACATCAGGATAATCTTTAAATAGTTTTTCTGATGCCAATTTACTTCGAATGTAATTGTTAAGCCTATTTTCCTGAGGGGCATCGCTTTCTTTGATACCAAGCTGGTCTCTAGGCGCTGCATAGATACTTGGAGACGACACATATACCAAGCGCTCGATATTAGCCTCACGGCAAGCTTCAAGGACGTATTTAGTTCCTAAGACATTCGTTTGGTAAAAGTCTTCCCAAGGACCCCAGACTGTTGACAAAGCGCCGGCATGAACGACCATATCCATTTCTTGACAAGCCTTAGTCAAATCCTCTTGGTTTGTCAAATCTCCTTGAATAAAGGTCACAGAGGCATTTACCAGAGACTGGCCAATTGCACGATTACGACCAAAAGCTCTGACTTGATAACCGTGCTCAACCAGTTCTTCCACGACATACTTGCCTAAAAAACCTGTAGCCCCCGTTACTAAAACTTTCTTCATTGTTTTTTCTCCTTGTCTGCCAGCAGGCGAGCAATTTCACCCTCCACTACTTCTGTAGGGTGATATGACTTGGCAGCATGACTTAAAACCTTAAGCTCTGACCAATCTTTCTTAGCCAACAATGTCTCAAAAGCTTTCCCAATTGCCTTGTCATCCTCTCTTTTGGCAGTCAAAGCTACACCTGCCTCAAGGCCACGAATAGCATAGTCATACTGGTCATAATCGTGTGGCAGTATTAGGGATGGCTTGTTATGTATAATACATTGGTAAAAAATACCCGCACCACCATGATGAATGACATAATCCATCTGTGGAATGTACTCTTTGTAGGGAAGATAAGAAACCACTGAAACATTTTTCATTAATTTTTGGCATTGGAATGCTTGCCCACCAAGACCTAAAGTTACAAAAAACTGGCACTCTGGATGAGACTTAGCTAACAGCTTCGTTTGGTAAATTAAATTGTCCTTTGCCCAGTCCAATTGAGTCCCACAGGTCACTAGGACTTTTTTATGATTAGCAAATGAAGACAAATCCAGAGGATAATCCTCACCTCGTTCTACCGAAGCTCCAGAAGGACCCACCCAGAGATAATGTTCTGGGAACCCTTTCTTTATCTCCAACTCTTTCATTCCTATTCCTAAAATAGAATACGGTGAATAGATACTCTCTTGTCCCTTATGGTTGTACATTTTAAAACCATAACGTTTTAATCGATTTCGTAATAAAAAAGTGGCGGAATACTTTAAAAAGCGTGTCATTTTTCTGCCTAGCCATTGTTGAATCAATTGATTGCGATTCTTAGGACTTCCCATTCCTCCGAAGAAACAAGGAGGACCATCCGTCGTTTCAATAGCAAATTGTGTGGCCATTGTCGTTATCCATGGAATCCCCATTTGCTCTGCAACAAGTCCTCCCGACAAGGTTATGAAATCTGCAATCACTAAATCAGGTCGGTTTACTTCCCATTCCGATAGTAATTGATCGGAAGCAAGATTAATAATATCAAGACTAGCTGATAGTTGACGATAAGCAGAAAAAAGGCCCAATTGCTCCTTATTATTAGCCACCCTTTCAAAGTCCGCTTCATGACCTTCGAGTATAGTAACAACCTTAAAGCCTGCTGCCTCAGCTACTGCACGTTTCTGCTGTCCTGTGAATAGACGAATATCATAGCGAGGATTTTTTAATAAAGGCATTAGCAGATTCATGGTTGGATAAAGGTGCCCACTTAATGGAACGATAACCACGTCAATTTTTAGTTTTCCCATAACACTAGCATAGCAAATTTTTTTTGAAAGAACTACTCAAAACCGTATCATGTCAACTATTAGAGTAATTCTATTTTTAATTTTACCCTATTTTTGACAACAAATAAAAAGCCAACCCAAGGGTCAGCTTTTTACAGTCTAATATCGATCAGCGAGTTCATAATAAGTGCGAACGACATGTCCTTTATAATGCACTCTGACTTTCCGTAGCCAAAGGCTATCACCTTTTTCAAGAATATTAAAGTTAGATTGGCTGACGAAAAAGTTACGTTTAGTGTCACCAACCTTAACCACTAGGAAATGATTAGCCCTTGTTCTTGGTGCCTTGGCAATTCTCTTTCCAATGATGACGCCAACAACCTTAGACCGATCCTCGCTATAATAACCCATCTTGGTTAAGACAAAGAGGAGAAATCTATCCGTTAATATCCAGATAATAGCGATAAGCCCAAGCAAAAAAACGATAAAGATTCCCGTCACCAAGCCTAGACTACCACTTTCACGCCCACTTTCAAACCAGAGATGTAAGCCTTTCTGATTTCCAAAATACAAGAGAGCTAGGAAAATACCTGTAAGGAGGAGAGCGAAGACTCTTTCACTATTTCTTAAAATAAAATCTTTCATGTCCTACTCCTTCTCTACCGTAGTGTAGCTACCATTTTCACTCTTGATAGCAATATCTGATGACATGGCAACTAATAAAGTAATTGGACCACGGACTTGGCCGTCACTATCTCTAAGATCCCAATTGCTACCGTCAGTTGTTGTTGCAATCCCCTTGGTCTCTTGGCCATTTTCATAAACCGTCAAAACATAAACTTCTGTCACACCTGGTAGTTCTTGACGTTGTCCTGTCGAGCTATCTTTAATCACAAAGGTTGAACTGGCCTGGTCGTAGACCACCTTTTTAGTGTCAGAAATGGGCTTGTCTGACTTTTTAGCCAAATCAGAAATAGCAGATGCTGCCTTATCTACCGTCCCCTGTGAGACCAGTTCATTTCCTGTAAGGCCTGTAATGACTTGTATCTTCTTAGGTTGCGATTTCAGCATTTCTCGGGTGAAAAAGCCATTGGCTAGGAAAAAGATACCACATACCATAATGAGAAAATAGACGACAATAATCTTTTGCCCTGTTCGGGTGGGCTCGGTCACTTCCGTCACTTGACGTATCGGACGTCCCTGCCAAACATCTTGCTTGTATTTCTTATCCAAGAGGTCACAAAGGTAGGCCTCCAACAATGTGAAATCAAACTCCTTGGCTAACGTTTCAAGCCCTTCCAAGGTCTCATATTTCAGGCCGCCTCTTTCGAGTATAGCGCCTATAGTCATAGTCAAACGGTAGGCAAAATCCTGATCACCTAGCCAGCCCAAATCAGAGCACTGATTGATATAACCATTGAGTTTAGAAATAGTCAGAGGATTGCAAAGAAAATACTCCTCAACAACTTGAAGAAAACTATCCTGATCTTTGATAGCTAAATCTTCTCTAAGAACAGAGTCCTCGCTAGTCCTTGAATGAGGCTCACTTTGATTGAACGTTTCATGAATATCAGATAAGGCTAACTCATCCAACTGTTCCTGTTCTTCCTCAGAGATTACCTGCTGAAAGTCATGTTCTGTCACTTGCTTGTCTTCGACTTCTTCCGTCGCAGAAGCCGTAAGCTCAAGTTCTTCAATACTTTCTTGATCTTGGCTAGACTTGCTAGCATCTGTAGCTTTTTTAAAGGAATCTTCTAGCTGAGAGGCAGATACCAGACCGACCACGCTGCCATCGGCCTGTTTATGGCCTATGACAGCACCCACATCCTCATTTCCAGAATACGATTTTTGCCAGGCAAGGGCCTCTTGATAAGCCTTTTGCAGGCGTTGAAAATTTTCAGGATCATCCTCAGGGTGATAAACCTTACTTTGTTTGGCGTAGGCTCTCTTGATGTCCTTAAGATTATTGGTTGGTTGAATGCCCAAAATCGACCAAAAATTCATGCGTCACCTCCTATCTCCAGAAATTAGGGTCATCAGACCTATCAAAGGGCTCACCAGTCTCCTCATGGTCAGCTTCTTCTTGACGGAAAATATCCAAATCATCTAGTGACAAGATATTTTCAATGCTATCAAGATAAGCTTGGTAGCGTTTCACGATTTCTTTTCGCTTCTTGATATTGTTAATAGCCAACTGATAGCCTTTTTCAAAATCTTCCATTTGCCACAAAAAATGTAATTGCATCTTATAAGGCATTTCCATGACTAAACGATAGGCCCGCTCAGATTGCGTTTTAAAGTCGATCTCAAAGGACAATTGATCAGAGACAAGCTTTATATTTTCCAGATGCTCACTCTTATCGACTTCTTCGATTTTACTTTGACTACCGATACGATACGTTTTAGTCTCGCCTGTTGACCCCAGTTTAACCTCTATATAGAGCATGGAATTAATATCGTAAGTAAAGGTAGTCTCAAAAAACTCTGTCTTAGTCGCAGTTCCAGGAACATCAATAATAAACTCATCCAAAAAGAGATTTGCCTCAGGATCGAGCGATTCTCCCTGGTAAATCATAAAGCGACATTGTTTCTGTCCCCGACTGGCATAATAATATTTGCTTGCAGAGGTCGGAAGGACAGACAGCTTATTAATGACCTTTGAAAAGATATTTTTATCAAAGTCAGAGTCATAGGCACTGATTCCCAATGAGAAAGGACAAATATCTGTAATCACTAAATCTTTGACCTTCTCTTGACGCTCCTTGACTGCCAAGTAAGTCCCCAAACCACGCGCAACCAACTCATCCATATCTTTCAGACGCTTAATAGGAAGATTGAGCAGATTCGTGATATAAGATTGAACCAAAGGCATCATGCTAGACCCACCGACCAAGATAAAGGCATCCAGTTCATGTGCCTTGTAACCACTATCACTCACCGCCCTACCAATAACTTTCTTAACACGGTCAAGAACCGGTTGAATGATGGTCTTAAGCTCTGCCTGATTGTATTGTTTCATGTAATATTGGTCATCATAGGTCAAGGATACCGCAGCCACTTTTTCCTTTTGCAGCTTTAGTTTGCATCGCTCTGCGGATAAGAGGAGACTAGATTTTTGCTTCCTATCTAATTTCTCCAAATCAATCCCTTGCGACTGGCAAAAATCTTCAGCAATAGCCTTATCAAAGTCACTACCACCCAAGAAGTTATCCCCTGCAATGGAAACGATTGAAATCACATTATCAAAGCAATCAACCACAGAAACATCAAGCGTTCCTCCTCCAAAGTCGAAGACAATGAAAGACTCGTCCTTGCCAATCTTATGACAAGAAATGGCTGCCGCAGAAGGCTCGTTAATCAAACGTTCCACCTTAATGCCCAATCGTTGTCCAATAGCCTTGGTGGCTGAACGCTGCTTCTCGTTAAAATAAGCTGGCACACTAATGAGTACCTCATCAACCCTTTCACCTAAATAACTCTCCGCATCAGCTACTAATTGTTTAACCACAAGAGTTGATAAATCCGTTGCCGAAAAGGCTTCCCCATCAAGGTAAAACATTTCATTGGTTCCCATGGAACGTTTAAAGAGTTGGGCCGTATTATCAGGATCAGTCACTAAGCGTTCCTTCGCAATTTTTCCAACTGTCAAGACATCGTCTGACACATGGACAACGCTGGGCGTCAAATATTCTCCAAAACCATTTGGAATCAGCTCAACCTCACCCTCACGATAGGTAACCGCTAGACTATTCGTCGTTCCCAAATCAATACCAATTGTTGCCATAACATTCTCCTAAACTGCTTTTGTCTTTCTATTATAACATAGTCAAGAATCTCCTTTTCAAGTGGTAAATAAACTATTTCAAATGTTCCATGAACTAAGAAAGTCAGCAAAGAATGACAGATGATTCTCTTTGAGAACGAAGTGAGTATAACTGAGACTTTCCGCTGTGATAAAAACCCCTGAAGAACTTAAACTTCAGAGGTTCAGAAATATCGAGACCTTATACTCTAAGCTTAGGTATGGAACTTCTTTGAAGTTCGCTGACGTCCATCATCATCTAAGGACAGTCTCGAAAAAGATTCTTTATAAAAAAATAAAAGCCAACCCAAGGTCAGCTTTTCATTTATCTTTTTAATTATTTTTTGAATGGTTTTTCCACCATGATGAGAGGATAGAACCTGAGATATTGTGCCAAATACTGAAGATGGTTGATGGGATAGCAGCTTGTGGCACGAAATATTTCATAGCAAGGGTTGCCCCAAGACTTGAGTCTTGCATCCCAACTTCGAAAGTAATGGCTTTTTGTTGTGGTTCTTCCAAACCAAGGATTTTTGAAAATCCAAAACCAAGCGCATAACCACAAAGGTTATGAAGCATAACAACTGGGATGACAAGGGCTGTCGCTGCTGTGAAAATATTGGCATGGTTGGCAGAAACAACTGCTCCAACAATCAAGAGGATAGCGGCTTGTGAAATCAAAGGCATAATCTTGATGATGGCATCGATTTTCTTACCAAAAATAGAGTGGATAACCACACCTAAAATAATAGGCACAACAACGATACGCAAGGTACTGAGGAAAAGGTTTTGTGCAGGGACACTCACGTACTGACCAGCCAAGAAGGACAAGAGCGTTGGAATCATAAGTGGTGCCAAGAGAGTTGAAAGGGTTTCGATAGAAACATCCAAGGCAACATCCCCACCTGAAAGGAAGGCCATGACACTAGATGAAGTTCCGCTCGGACAAGACCCAACTAGGATAACACCTGCTGCTGTCGCCCCCTTAAGATGGAAAATCATACAAAGCAACCAAGCCAAGCCAGGCATGATAACATAGTGAGCAACAGTCCCAAGGATGACTGGAATTGGACGCTTAGCAATACGCTTGAAATCCTCAGTAGTCAAAGTAAGCCCCATACCAAAGAGAATCAAACCAAGCAGATAAGCCGTATTGGGAATGACCCAACTACTTGTTGCTGGAAGGGCGTAGTTAAAGACAGCCCAGAGGATAACAGCTACAGTAAACCATTTGCTGAGCCATTTACTAAAAGATACTAGTGACTCCATAATGAAACCTTCTTTCTATTTTCACGATATAGTATAGCACTTTCATTTTGAATTTCAAGGTGTGTTTGGAATTTTCTGAAATTTACTTCAAAAAAAATAAACCCTCGCACTTGAACTGCGAGAGTTTAAAGATTTCTATCACACTTAAGCCTCGTCTTCCGACTTTTCTTCAAACTGCTGAGCCCGTTCTTCTCCCCACCACAGTGGCAACAATTCACCCAAAGTAATGGTTTGACGTGTGTCGTAGTCAACCAGGAACTCTAAATTACGATTATCAGGATGGAGTTCCATTAAAAATTCTCGACAAGCTCCACAAGGCATGCCAGACGGCCCACCATGAGGTGGCTGGTCACGAAAGGCGATAATTCGCTTAACCTTAGTTTGACCAGATTCTTGATACATATTGAAAAGAGCAGCTCTTTCGGCACATAAATGGAAAACACCACACGTCCCTTCCATACAAAAGCCAGTGAAGATTTGTCCATCTTCAGCCTCCACCGCAGCCACGACATGCTTAGCATAGACAAAGTCTGAGACTTCCTGTGGCTGATACAAGGCTTGAGCCTGTTCATACATTTTTTGCCAAATATCCATTTTTTCTCCTTTAAACACGATCACTTTCTCTATGAGACTTGATATAGAGTGCAAGCCCTGTTGCTACTGCCGTATAGGCAAGAATACATAAGAGTGACTGCCATGAAAATGTCCCGTCCTTTGCAAAATGAACGACCAACTCATTGACATGATAATAAGGTGTCCATACAGAAATACTCTGAATCCACTTTGGAAACATGGAAACAGGCATCCACGACCCTCCAAGTATGGCTAAGCCCAGGTAAATGATATTGGCTACAATGGACATGATTTGTTGAGATTTAATCTGAGCAATAAGTAAACCAAAGGCTAGAAAGACCAGACTTGAAAGAAGTAGGAGAACACCTGAACCAATCCAAACGGAAAGCGGCATCTCGACATTTCGGAAATAGGCTCCCACACAAAAGGTCACAATGATAGCGACGATAAAGTTTAGAAGCACACGAAAAATTTTAGAAAGATAATAAGACCAGATACTGATTTTTGAGTGCTCAATATAGGTCAGCCAATGCTCCGTTTGGTCCTCTTGCAACATATAGGGAAAAGTGAACAAGCCAAAGCTAGACATGGAAAAACCAGTCATAGTCAACATATAGGTCTTAAGAAACTCTTTCTGTAACTCTGGAGTCGGACTTGAGACAATACTTGAATAGAGGAGGTAAAAAGCGACAGGCATCCCAATCCCTAAAATAAATATGGGCCAACTACGCCATGTTTTAATCCATTCTATTTTTAGTAATGCTTTCATGACTTGTCCTCCCTTGTTGAATCAAATAGACTATCCAAAAGTGTTTTATTCTGAATCTCAATATCAGAAATCCCACAGCCCAAATCTTCCAAACATTTCCAGATTTTGTCAATATCTTTGGTCATGAAACTAATGACATCCCGCTTTTCAGTAATCTCATAAATGTCTGATAGTCCGTGAACAATACTCACAAAGCTGCTTGGAAGAGTGACCTGCTTCTCTTTCTCTTCATGTCGCATAGCGTATGGCGTGGTATCTCTGATAAGTTTTCCTTGATGGAGGACTAGGATACGGTCAGCCGTATGCTCCACTTCTTCAATGTAATGAGAGGAATAGAGGATAGTTGTCCCAGCTTTTTTCAAATCATTGACAATTTCCCAGAAACGTTGACGAGTGGAAGTATCCATACCCGCTGTCGGTTCATCTAAAAAGAGAATTTTAGGTTTATCAATCAAACAAAGAACAAAAGCCAAAAGACGCCTCTGCCCACCAGAGAGCTTGTCCGCAAACTGCTGGTACTGGTCTTCTTTAAATTGTAGGAGTTCCTGAACCTCTTGATTGGTTAAGGAGTTGTCAGAAATAGTTTGGAAAAAAGCAATCAGTTCACTAACTTTCAAACTATTTGGAATCGTATTTTCCTGAAGGAGAACCGCAATTTGATTTTTGGCTTTGCCAGCCTTGCCTTCGATTAGGACTTGACCACTACTGTGTTTTTTATCACCAAGAATACAGGACATCAAGGTACTTTTACCCGCCCCATTTGGCCCAATCAGAGCAACACAATCTCCTTGATTTATCTCAAAACTAATATCCTCTAAGATTGTCTTTCCCTTAATACTTTTTCCTAGAGAAGAAACCTGAATAACCGCTTCAGTCATACGTGTCATATCCTTTCTTTGGGTGTCGCTTCATGTTAGTGAACAAGATAAGTTCCGTAACAGATAGGCCCTAATACTCTACTGACAACTCGGTACATAAGAGACTTCCTGTCAGATGAAACCTCGTTTCAATCCGATCCAGATTAGATTCACAACGATCCACCTTTACAGATGATAGGGGATGTGAGATTCCAGTGGTGTCCATGACACAACCATGAGGAAGTCGAATATGAACTTCACCAAACTTAGCATCAAGATGAACTGCTACCTGACTTGATGCAAAGCTGGCTTGACTCAAATCCAGCCACAGCTCACCGAAAGCCATATTCATATCAACCGTTTCGACTTCTTGAGAATAGATGCGATACCTATCCTCAGCCATATATGTCTTAACAGAAATATGTGGTCCTTCTTGGTCGTTCTTATTGACCTTATAGTCTTTAGTGAGGCCCTTCTTTTGCCTATTACCATAGAGAAACTCTAAAGCCAAACCTATTAGAAAGATACCGCTAAAGAGATTCCACTGTGCAAAATCGAGGTCTAACAAGTCATGAACATAGGGTGATAAGAAGGCCAAACCAAGAAAAATGAGGAGAGGTCGCCTATTCAAGATACCAAAACAAAAGAAAGCCACGAAGAAGACCAGATTATAATTGACCATGATCCAAAAATCTGGAATAAAGGCACTAGCGATAAAACAAGCTGCTAGTAAAAGCAACAAGAAGGACCGAAGATTAAACCGTTTCATAAGCAGGCTCCTCTCTAGCCAATGATTGCAATTTTCTAATCATTTTCACTACCAGTATAGCATTATTTGTAAACGCATTCAATATCTCTTAGAAGTTAGTGGTAACAAAAAAAGAACTTCCGCTTTTTCAGAATGGAGACAGACTCCTTCAAGGACATCATCAAGTAAGAAGCTCTGTAAATGCATTTGAAATAATTTCTTATTTTGCTAGCAAAGTGAGCATAGACCGAGAATTTCCGCCGTGATAAAAACGCCTAAACTTCTTAAGTTTCAGGTGTTCGGAATTATTGAGACCTTAGACTCAATAATTCGTCATGGAATTTCGAAGAAGGTCGCTTACATCCGTTATCACTTAAGGAAAGTCTCAAAAGAAGGCTTTGTCTTCAAAAAAAGAGCTTTCGCTCTTTCATCATTTTCAATGTTTGACAGTTACTTGTCCAAAGGATACTGAGCCTGTTAGAGAAACTGTAGTGCTTGATAACTCTCGCTCTCCTAGACTATCGTAGCCTTTCACTCCTGCTAGGCTTGTATGAAGCCCGTGTGTATCCACTTGCCAATCCTTGGGCACTCGAATGATAACCTGAGAAAAATTTGCCTGAACCACAATCTGAGGTCGGTCCGTCATAAACTGAGCCTGACGCAAATCCAAGGTCAAACGCCCAAAATCAGCATTGGCATAGACAGTCTCAAGGTTTTGAGAAGTCACCACCTGAACAGATTCTGAAAAAAGACTCTTGGCAAAAATCTCACGTTCACGTCCTTTAGTCACTTTATAAGACATATTTTTCTTAAAACCTGGCTTGCTCAAACGGTCCACCGCAATTCCCAAGATAAGAATCCCTACAAAGAGGGTCCATTCTGAATAGTCCAATCTAAAGAGGTCATGAATATAGGTCGATAGAAAAGCCATCCCCAAGAAAAAGAGAAATTTCCCCTTAGATTGCCAGCTCAAAAGCACAAAAAGCAAGGCCAAAATCAGCTTATAATTAAAGGCCAAATAAAGATCTGGAATAAAGGCTGTCGCGATAAAATAGGCAGCAATGATAAGTAGGGTGATAACACCTGCATTAAAGCGTCTCATAACAGTTCCTTTCTAAATCCTGTCCTTGAGTTTTTCCACAAAAAGGTAGGCTGCTGGACAGAAAAGCGTATTTTTAATAGTCAGATGATTGATCTGATAGATTTTCTTACGATCCGTGTGAGGAAAGGCGGCACAAGCCTTAGGACGGACATCATAGATGTCACAGAGATTATCAGGCCCTAAGAATGGACAAGGCATAGACTTGAAGACCTTGTCACCATCCTCATCTACCTGCAGGTACATCTCCTCGAAAGCAGGTAACTTCATGCGAAAATGCTTAGCAATACGAGTGATATCCTGCTCTGTAAAGTCTGGTCCTAACGTCTTACAACAATTAGCACACTGGACACAATCAATTTCTTGAAAGACTTCATTGTGTACCTGCTGAACAATCTTATCTAAATTTTTAGGGGCTTTCTTCTTGAGTTGTGCTAGAAATTTACGGTGCTCCCCCTGCTTTTGACGTGCCAATTCCTCGTAACGTTTGACATCAATGGTCTGTGACATGTGTTTTCTCCGATGATTTATAATTCTGTCATCTATTATAGCATAAAAAAATAGAGCCTAGTTTGAAGCTAGACTCTAGGTCAGTTACATTGATACGATTCTACGATATGAACGTGAAGTAAGGGCAAAAACCAAGATATAGGCTAGGAAGAATACGCCACAAACAATGATAGTAACCACTAACATAAGACTTGGATTAAGAACTCCAATGATACGCACAATCAAACTGATCATATGATAGGCAAAGGCCAAGTGAATAAAGGCAAAAATCAAGGGGAGGAAGAAGACAGTAAGGACTTGCTTTCCAATGGTTTGCTTGACTTGGAGGTCGTCCAAGCCAATCTTTTGAAGAATAACAAAGCGCTCACGATCCTCATAACCCTCGGAAATCTGTTTATAGTAAATCACGAGAACTGTGCCAAGCATGAAGATGATGGATAGGAAAATGCCGATAAAGAAGGTTCCACCAACAAAGCCATTTACCATGCCTTCTGCATCATATCGGCTATTTGCAGTGAAGTAAGACTTAGGGAGGCCAGTAGTTTGTCCAGCTAACTGTTGCGTTTCTTTATCCGTGAGTTTGTCTAGCAAATCTGAATTTTTCTTGGCTTCATGTGTAGGGTCTTTGACGTTAACACCAACATAAGTAGATTGAGTGGTTGCTGTTCCTTTGATACTTTCTTTAAAATTATCCATATCAGGAACGACAAGGTAGCTATAATCAGAAACTATGGTTGTAAAGATATTAGGTACTTTACCTTTAATAAAGTCATTAAGGCTTTCCTGAATCTGGTAGTTTTGACCATTGATAGAGACACTCTTTTGATCTTTCAATATTTTATTTTTAGTAAATAAGCCAACTTGATTTGAAGTCAGATTGAGGTCTTTACCTGTTAATTGCTTATAAGTTGCTTGTGAGAAGACAAGAAAAACTGACTTTGGTAGAACTTTTCTTTCATTCTCAGAAAAGATGGTTAGCTTGTTTTTTTCTTGTTCTTTGATACCAAAGTAGAGGTAAGTTACTTCCGTTTTTCTATTTACCTGATTTCCCGACTGTGATAAGAAATCATCCATAACCTTTTGTGTACTTGTTACATCTACATTCGTTCCGGTAACTGAGTACTCATGTGGAGCAGCACTGGCCAAATAGTCTTTTTTTCCAGCATAGATACTTGCAGCACCTACAAGCGTCACCAGAACCATACTTGAGAGGATAGCAATGGTAGCAAGCCCAACTGCGTTTTTCTTCATTCGAAAGACAAGGTTGGAAATGGAAATCATATTATTAGGCTTGTAATAGTAGCTTTTCTTCTTTTTCAAGAGTTGCAGAACAACTGTTGTCCCAGCGTTAAAGAGAAGATAAGTCCCTAAAATGACCAGTAAAACAGCTAGGAAAAAACTGATAATAGCCGTTACTGGATTCTGAACAGAAAGAGCAAGATAGTAACCATATCCCATAGTCCCAAGTCCTAAAAGGGTTTGAATAACTAGGAAGCGTCCTTTTTTCTCACCCTTAAGGCCATCTTTAGTTAATTGTAAAGGATTAAGCCGTAGTAATCGGAAACCATTTACCAAAACCAACAAACTAAAAATACAAGCAAAGATGACAAGAACAATAGGAATTGTCATTACTTGAAAGGTCGAAACCAAACCAGTACTTTCTCCGATAATCCTTTGAAGAAAAGCATAAATGAGTTTATCGAATAGCGCCCCTACACCTATACCTAGAAGCAAAGTCACAAAACCCATAATCATCGTTTCTTTTAAAATCATGCTAAAGAGGTGACGTTTCTCTAAGCCTAGCACACTATAGAGACCAAGCTCCTTTGAACGATTTTTCATGACAAAGCTGTTGGCATAAAGAACAATAATCCCAGAGGATAGGGCGACAATCCCAAGTCCCAACCCCAAAACCATCTTGATAGCATCTGCCCCAGGTAAGTCATCCAGATGCGAATTAAGCGTTAAAGATGTAAAAATATAGGTAATGGCAATAACCAGAATAGTTGCCAATGTATACGGATAGTAAAGCTTACGATTTTTTATGAGATTGGACAAAGCCAGTCTATTGGTTAGACGAAACATATTAGTTCACCTCACTTGCCATTGTAGTTAGTGTATCGGAAATTTCTTGGAACATTTGATGTTCAGACTTATCCCCTTTGAAGATTTGATTATAAAGAATACCATCCTTAATAAACAAAACACGCTGCGCACGACTGGCGGCCGCTGTTGAGTGAGTTACCATAAGAATGGTCTGACCACTGGCATTGATTGCATCAAAGACATCCAAGAGAGCTGCTGAAGATTTGGAATCCAGGGCACCTGTTGGCTCATCTGCTAAGAGTATTTCTGGTTTAGTGATGATTGCACGCGCAACCGCAACCCTTTGCTTTTGTCCACCTGAAATTTCATAAGGGTACTTCTCTAGCAAGGGATGAATCCCCAATTGACGACTGATAGCTTCTACTTGTGTCATCATTTGCTTAAGTGGGCGTCGAGAAAGGACCAAAGGTAGTAAGATATTATCTTTAACAGATAGGGTATCCAAAAGGTTGAAATCTTGGAAAACAAACCCTAATTTTTCACGACGAAAACTGGAAGCATCCTTATTTTTAATGGTTGCTGTGTCCGTACCATTAAGATAGACACGCCCTGCTGTTGGTTTATCAAGCATGGCAAGGATGTTGAGCAAGGTTGATTTTCCTGAGCCGGATTCACCCATGATTGCAACATAGTCACCCTTTTCAACTGTGAAATGGATATCTTTAAGGGCTTCAACCTGATTTCCTTTGAAACGTGTTTTATAGATTTTTTTAACATGTTGAACATCTAGTAACGCCATAATAAGCTCCTTTATTTAATAAATTTGGAAGAGATTTTTGGAACCTCTTACTTAACTTCTGATACCATTTTATAGAAAAAGCAAGGTCTCAACCATAACCCTTGCTTTCATTTCTGGTCTTATTTCTTACACTTTTGTAAGTTAGTAATCAATAGCCAACTTCTGCTTTTGAAAATGAATGGAAACGGTGGTTCCTTGACCTACTTGGGAGCTAATACTAATCTCATGTCCAAGCTGATCAGCAATTTTCTTAGAAAGATAGAGACCTAACCCAGACGACTGCTGAGTCAGTCGGCCATTATAACCTGAAAAGCCACGCTCAAAAACCCGTAGAATATCACTATTTTTAATACCAATCCCAGAATCTTTAAGATGAAGCCCGTTATCTTTAAAGTAAATTTCAATACCACCGCTTTTTGTGTACTTCAAACTATTTGACAAGACCTGCTCTATGATAACCAAGAGCCATTTTTCATCTGAAACGACCTTAACATCCAAGTCATGTAGATTAATAGTCAATCCTTTTTGAATAAAGAATAGACTATGCTTTTTAACAACTGCTTTAACCAAGGGTTCTAATGTAACCTGCCTCAACTGCAAATCATCATGAAAATTCTCTAAACGTAAATACTGCAAAACCAAATTGGTGTAAGAATCAATCTTGAATACCTCTTGCTCCAAGAGAGCCCTCGTTTTACTATCCCTAACATCCTGAAGTAATAATTGACTTGCTGCTATTGGTGTCTTGATTTGGTGAACCCAGAGCGTATAGTAGTCCATCAAATCTGTATAGCGCTTGCGCTCCTCCTCAGTCTGAACCATTTGACTCTCCCTAGCATTTTCTAAGGCCTGAGCTAGATAAAACTCTAAAGGACTTAACGGAGTAATTTCTTCATAAAGATAAGCTGCTTTTGACGTTTTGAAGGATCTACTCAGGTCCCAAATAACCATGATAACGCTCACAAATGTCAAAATTGTCAAGGCATAATAAAGAACATCTGCCACCTCTTCAAATAAAAAGGCAAACAAAACCAAGATGAGGCCGTTAAAGATAAACACAAGATAGAAAGGCAGACGTGACCTCACATGGTATTTGATAAATTGTCTTTTATCCATCATGACGCAACCCGTAGCCGACACCTTTCTTGGTTTCGATAAAATCCTTCAAACCTACTGCCTCTAACTTCTTACGTAAACGTGCTACATTGACAGACAGGGTATTATCATCAATAAAGAAGTCACTGTTCCAAAGCTCCTTCATGAGGTCTTCACGACTAACGATATTACCAGCACGCTCGAAAAGAACTTGTAAAATCTGAAATTCATTCTTAGTCAAAGAAACGACTTCTCCCTGATAAACCAAATCCATGGCCTTAAGGTTCAGTATCACACCCCTATATTCCAAGAGACTCTGGTCCTTACCAAACTCATAGGAACGACGTAAAAGCCCTTGAATCTTAGCTAAGAGAACACTTTGGTCAAAGGGTTTGGTCACAAAGTCGTCCCCACCCATATTGATTGCCATAACGATATCCATAGCTTGATCTCTAGAGGATAAGAACATAATAGGTACCTTGGAAACCTTACGAATTTCCTGACACCAATGATAACCGTTAAATAGAGGTAAACCAATATCCATAAGAACTAAGAGAGGCTCCTCTTTAACAAAAATAGATAGGACTTCCATGAAATCTTCAACAAGAACAACTTCATAACCCCATTGTTCTAGCATTTTTTTGACTTGTTGACGGATAACCTCGTCGTCCTCCACTAATAAAATCTTATGCATAACTCTACCTCTTTCATTTCCCACTATTATAACAAAAATGACATAAGAATCCCCCATTCTCAGCAAATCTTACAATAATGTTAGATTAAATTTTCCAACTTTTAAAATAGTGCGTTTTCATAGGAAAAATCCTTTGAGTGTTCAAAGAAAATATAGTATTATAATAGAGTTGATGTTGGTTTATCATCAACCAACGACAGCTTCATCGAACAATGAGAAGATTACTTATTTATGTCACGAATTGGCGTGACGTTTCTACAAGGTGCCGTAACACCTAACAATGAGTAAGTCAGAAAGTCATAAAAAGATTTTACCGTCTTTTTATGATTTTAAAGGCTTGCTTTGCAAGCCTTTTTCTATTATTCGATTGGTTTGATCTTTGTCAGAGTCTCAATAGAATCTGGGAAAATCAAAATACACTTTAGTTATATTTTTTATAGGAGGTAATATGAAATTACTGGAAGACCGCATTCTCAATGATGGGAATGTCCTTGGGGAGAACATCCTCAAAGTTGACTCTTTCCTCACTCACCAAGTGGATTTTGACCTCATGCGTGAGATTGGAAAGGTCTTTGCTGAAAAGTTCAAGGATGCAGGCATCACCAAGGTGGTGACTATCGAGGCATCTGGTATTGCTCCAGCCCTCTATGCTGCTGAGGCCTTGAATGTCCCTATGATTTTTGCGAAGAAGGCTAAAAATATCACCATGAATGAAGGAATCCTCACTGCTGAGGTCTACTCCTTCACTAAGCAGGTGACTAGTACTGTCTCTATCGCAAGCAAGTTCCTCACTCCTGAAGATAAGGTCCTCATCGTTGATGACTTCCTAGCTAACGGCCAAGCTGCCAAAGGCTTGATTCAAATCATCGAAGAAGCTGGTGCACACGTCGAAGCGGTTGGTATCGTTATTGAGAAATCTTTCCAAGATGGTCGTGCCCTTCTGGAAGAAGCTGGCTATCCAGTCGTTTCACTTGCTCGTTTGGATCGTTTTGAAAATGGTCAGGTCGTATTTAAGGAGGCAGACATCTAATGCAAAATAAAGAGAAACACTCGCAGGCAGCGGTCCTAGGACTGCAACACCTACTTGCCATGTACTCGGGATCAATCCTGGTTCCAATCATGATTGCTGGAGCTTTGGGATATTCAGCTCATGAATTAACCTACTTGATTTCAACCGACATTTTCATGTGTGGTGTAGCAACCTTCCTCCAACTTCAACTTAATAAATACTTCGGTATCGGTCTTCCAATTGTTCTTGGGGTTGCCTTCCAGTCAGTAGCACCACTTATTATGATTGGTGAGAAACACGGTAGTGGTGCTATGTTTGGTGCTCTTATCGTTTCAGGGATTTATGTTATCCTCATTTCTGGCGTCTTTTCAAAAGTGGCCAATCTCTTCCCTTCTATCGTTACGGGATCTGTCATCACTACAATTGGTTTGACCCTCATCCCTGTCGCTATCGGAAATATGGGGAATAACGTTGATAAACCAACTGGTCAAAACCTCTTCCTTGCAGCTATCACCGTTCTCATCATCCTTTTGATTAATATTTTCACTAAAGGATTTATCAAATCCATCTCAATCTTGATTGGTTTGATTGTCGGTACTGCTATCGCAGCAAGCATGGGCTTGGTTGACTTCTCACCAGTGGCTGCGGCACCTATTATCCACGTGCCAACGCCATTCTACTTCGGGGTACCTAAGTTTGAGTTGTCATCAATCATTATGATGTGTATTATCGCTACTGTGTCTATGGTTGAATCAACTGGAGTTTACTTGGCCCTCTCTGATATTACCAAAGAACCACTTGATAGCACTCGCCTTCGTAACGGTTACCGCGCTGAAGGTTTGGCTGTTCTCCTTGGTGGACTCTTCAACACCTTCCCATACACTGGTTTTTCACAAAACGTTGGTCTTGTGAAGTTGTCAGGTATTAAGACTCGCTTGCCAATCTACTATGCCGCTGGTTTCCTTGTTCTTCTTGGTCTCCTTCCTAAGTTTGGTGCCTTGGCACAAATCATCCCAAGCCCAGTCCTTGGTGGTGCAATGCTTGTCATGTTCGGTTTTGTTTCTATCCAAGGGATGCAAATTTTGGCGCGTGTTGATTTCGCCAACAACGAACACAACTTCTTGATTGCTGCGGTATCAATCGCTGCAGGGGTTGGTCTTAACGGCAGCAACCTCTTCAACAGCCTACCAAATGCTTTCCAAATGTTCTTCTCAAACGGTATCGTGGTCGCAAGCTTGCTTGCCATTGTCCTCAATGCCATTTTGAACCATAACAAAAAAGAAAAATAAAAACGAATAAACTCCCCTTATAGATTTACTGATCTGAACTGCACCCCAAAAGTTAGACAGAAAAAATCTAACTTTTGAGGTGTTTTTATTATGAAATTAACTTATGAGGACAAGATTCAGATATATATACTGAGAAAACAGGGGAGAAGCTTCAAAGAGCT